>JBBSFF010000109.1:0-6948 GCA_038238995.1 Sphingomonadales bacterium | reverse complement strand
CGACGTCCGCCGGCTCGATTTCGCGCTCCGGGGGGTCCGCCCGGCTCCGGGGCTCGACGGGACGGGGGCGCAGGTCGATGCCGACCACGCGCGGCTGTCGCCGTGGTGGGCGGAGGTGGCGTCGGTACTCGACCCGCTCGAACGCTTGTTCGCGGCGTCGTCGGTCGGGTTCGCCGACCTGATGGTGGCAGTGCGCGATGCGTGCGCGGCGCTGTGCGGCGATGATATCTGGGCGCGGCCCGAGGGGCGGGCGCTCGCCACCCTCGTCGACGCGCTCGAAACCCACGGCCACCACCTCGACCCGTTCGCGCCGCTCGACGCCCCGGCGCTGATCGCGGCGTTCCTCGGCGAAACCGCTGTCCGCCAGCCGTTCGGCAAGCACCCGCGCCTCGCGATCTACGGCACGCTCGAGGCGCAGTTGCAGCGCGCCGACCTGATGATCCTCGGCGGGTTGAACGAGGGCGTCTGGCCCGCGCGCCCGGTGCCCGACCCGTGGCTCGCGCCGAAGCTGCGAAGCCACCTCGTGCTGCCGTCGCTCGAACGCCGGATCGGGCTCGCGGCGCACGATTTCGTCTCGGCGCTCGGCGGCCCCGAAGTGCTGCTGAGCCGCGCGCGGCGCGACGAGACCGCGCCCGCCGTGCCGTCGCGCTTCTGGCTGCGCCTCCACGCGCTCGCCGGGGATGCGATCCGTGCCGACGACGACCTGCTCGGCCTTGCCCGCGCGCTCGATGCCGCGCCGCAGGTTTCCGCGACGCGCCCCGCCCCCGCGCCCGCTGCGGCGCTGCGTCCGCGCCGGATTTCGGTGACCGCCGCCGAACGCCTCAAGGCCGATCCGTACAGCTATTACGCGGCGACGATGCTGCGGTTGACCGCGCTCGATCCGCTCGACGCCGATGCCAGCGCGGCGGAGCGCGGGACGGCGGTCCATTCGATCCTCGAAGAATGGGTCAAGCGCGGCGACGCCGACCCCGCGACGCTGCCGACCTTCACCGAGGCCGAACTGCTCAAATGGGCGGGGCACCCGCTCATGCGCGCGCTCTGGGCTCCGCGCGTTCGCCGCGCGATGGACTGGGTCGCGGCGACGATGGCCGAATGGGAGGCCGAGGGCTGGACCCCCGCCGGCGCCGAAGCGAAGGGCACACTTGACCTCGCGAACGGCATCACGCTGACCGGCACCGCCGACCGGATCGACCGCGCCGACGGCGGTGCGCTGGCGATCGTCGACTACAAGACCGGGGTCGTGCCGAGCCACGCGCAGGTCGCGGGCGGCTTCGCGCTGCAGATGGGGCTGCTCGGCTGGCTCGCCGAGGAAGGGCGGCTGGCGGGCATCGACAAGGGGCCGGTCGGGGCGATGCGCTATTGGAAGCTCGGTGGCGGGACCGATCCGGGCAAGGCGAGCGACCCGCTCAAGCACCGCAGCGAAGTGACGATGGCGGTCGATCACATCGCCGCGACCAAGGCGCACTTCCTCAAGCTGTGCGACGAGATGCTGCTCGGAGCGGGGCCGTTCACCGCCAAGCTCCATCCCGAATACGCGAAGGGCAACGACTACGACCAGCTCGCCCGCGTCCTCGAATGGCTCGGGCGACCCCGCACGTGAAGGGCCTCCAGACTCTCCTCCCCGTCCAGGCCGAGGGCGCGTCGCCCGATGGCAGCGCGTGGATGTCGGCGTCGGCGGGGACTGGCAAGACGCAGGTGCTGACCGCGCGCGTGCTGCTGCTGCTGCTGTCGGGCGCGCCGCCCGAGCGCATCCTCGCGCTGACCTTCACCAAGGCCGGGGCGGCGGAGATGCAGACGCGCATCTTCGACCGGCTGGGCCATTGGGTCGCATCGGGCGACAACGAGCTCAAGTCCGACCTCGCGGCGATCCGCAGCGCGACCGACCCCGACACGTGCGCGCGGGCGCGGCAGTTGTTCGCTCGCGTGCTCGACGCCAAGGGCGGCCTGCAGGTCCAGACGATCCACGGTTTCGCGCAGTCGCTGCTCGCCAGCTTCCCGGTCGAGGCGGGGATCGCGCCGGGGTTCGCCGCATTGGACGACCGTTCAGCGCTCGCGCTGCGCGGTCAGGTGCTCGCCGAGGCGATCGAGGGCGCGGATGACCCCGAGTTCCTCGACGACGTCGCCGCGATGGCGATCGCGAGCGGCGAGGCGCGGCTGGCGACGATCGCGGCGACGCTGATCGGGCATCACGACGCGATTGCCGCGATGGGCGATCCGCGAGGATTCGAACCGAAGCTGCGCCGTGCGTTCGGGCTGCCGAGCGAGGGCAGTAATGCCGACGTGCTCGAAGCGGAGGTCGCGGGGATCGATATGCGAGCGCTGGCCCATCTCGCCGGGGTCTACGAACGCCACGCCGGGGCGACCTCGCTCACCTCCGCCGACACGTTGCGCTGGTGGCTCGCGTGCGCCCCCGCCGTCCGCGCCGCACATTTCGACCGGCTGTGCACCGTGTTCCACCGGCAGGACGGCGAGCGCCGCGCGAGCCTCGTTCCCGGCGGCAAGAAGGCCGACCCCGCCGACATCGCTCTCGCCGATCTGCTATGCGAGACGATCACCGCCGTCGCCGGAGTCCGCCGCCTGCTCGACGCGGTCGCCAACGCCGCGCGCTACCTGCGCGTCGGCGCGCGGCTCGGCGGGGCGTACGCGCTCCATAAACACCGCGCCGGGGTGATCGATTACGACGACATGATCGCGCGCGCCGCCGCGCTGCTCAAAGGCGACGGCGCGAGCGCCTGGGTCCGCTACAAGCTCGACCGCCGCATCGACCACCTGCTCGTCGACGAGGCGCAGGACACCAACGAAGCGCAGTGGGACATCGTCGAGGCGCTGACCGACGAGTTCTTCGACGGCGAGGGGGCGCGGGACGTGCAGCGCACGCTGTTCGTCGTCGGCGACTTCAAGCAGGCGATCTTCAGCTTCCAGGGATCGGACCCGAAGATCTTCGAAGGGCGGCAGGGGCATTTCCGGGCGAAGGCCGAGGACGCGCGGCGCGGCTGGGCCGACCTGCCGATGACCCTGTCGTTCCGATCGACCCCGGCGGTGCTCGAGGTCGTCAACGCGGTTGTCGACGACTTGGGCCACGAAGCGCTCGGCATGAACGCGGGCGTGCTGCCCCACGCCGCGCACCGCGCCGACGCGATCGGCAGTGTCACGCTGTGGAAGACGCTCGTCCCCGAGGCCGACGAGGAGGTCGTCGACGACGACTCGCCGTGGCTTCCCGCCGCGCAGGTGCTGATGGCGCACAAGCTCGCGCGGCAGATCGCGGCGTGGCTCGCCCCCGCGACCGCGCTCGACCTGCCGGCGCGGGGGCGAAAGTGTCGGCCTGAGGATATCCTCGTGCTGGTCCGCAGCCGCGGCGAGTTCGTCGGTGCGCTCGTCGCCGCGCTCCACGATTACGGGGTGCCGGTCGCGGGGGTCGACCGGCTGCGGCTGACCGCGCCGCTCGCGGTGCAGGACCTGCTCGCGCTGGTCCGCTTCGCGCTCCAGCCCGACGACGATCTGACGTGCGCCGCGCTGCTAACCTCGCCCTTCGTCGGGATGAGCCAGGACGAGCTGTTCAGGCTCGCCAATCCGCGTCGGGGGACATTGTGGTCGGCGGTGCGTGACGCGGGTGGCTGGGCGGCGGAGTTCCTGTCCGCGGTCCTCGCCCTCGCCGACTTCGCCCCGCCGTACGAATTTCTGGAGACCATCCTGTCGGGGCCGCTGCAGGGGCGCAAGCGCCTGCTCGGGCGGCTCGGGGCGGAGGCGCGCGACCAGATCGCGGCGCTGCTCGGCCAGGCGCTCGCGTTCGAGGCGGCGAACGCGCCGTCGCTCCAGGGCTTCCTCGGGTGGATCGAGGCCGACGACATCGACCTCAAGCGCGACCCCGACGCACCGGTCGACGCGGTGCGGATCATGACCGTCCACGGCGCGAAGGGGCTGCAAGCCCCGGTCGTCGTGCTGGCGGACGCGACGAAGGAACTGCCGCGCGACCGCGACGGCCACGTCATGCTGTCGCTCGATGATGGCGACCCGGTGCCGGTGTTCCACGGCGGCAAGGCGGGCAAGGTCGGGGTGATCGCCGAGGAAGCCGAGGCGCGCGCCGAGGCCAGCGCCGCCGAGCATTGGCGGCTGCTCTACGTCGCCCTCACCCGCGCCGAGGACCTGTTGTTCATCGGCGGTGCGCTGGCCAAAGCGCGCGGCGACAAGCCCGCCGAACTGCCGGTCGACAGCTGGTACGCGGCGGTCGAGCGGGCGATGGTCGCGAACTTGCCGCTGGCCGAGGAAGCAAACGCGATCTGGGGGTCGGCGCGGGTCCATCGCGCGGGGACGGTCGTGACACCGGAGACGCGAGCACCGGTGGCGACGGCGGCGATCGCACTCCCCGACTGGGCGACGGCCCCCGCCGCCCCCGAAGCCCGCCCGCCGCGTCCGCTCAGCCCGTCGGCGATCGCCGCGGACGACATCGCCCAGCCTCCGCCCGGACCGGCGGCGAAGGCGGCGGCGCGGCGCGGGCAGTTGCTCCACACCTTGTTCGAACGGCTGCCGGGGGTCGCGGTCGACACGCGGGCGGGGGTCGCGGCGGGCTGGCTGGCGCGCGCCGCCCCCGACCTCGCCGACGATCACGCGGGCATCGCCCGCTGCGCGCTCGACATCATCGCCGCGCCGCGTTTCGCCGCGCTGTTCGGGCCGGATGCATTGGCCGAAGCGCCGATCGCGGCGACGGTCGGCGGGGTCGTCATCGCGGGAACCGTCGACCGGCTGCTGATCGAGCCGGGGCGGGTGCAGGTGATCGACTTCAAGACCGGCGCGCGCGTGCCCGCCGATGCCTCCGGGGTCGCGCCGTATCACCTGCGCCAGATGGCGGCGTATGTCGCCGCGCTCGCGCGCATCTTTCCCGACCGGACGATCGAGGCGGCGCTGCTCTACACCCACGACGCGACGCTGATCGACCTGCCTGCCGACCTCCTCGCCGCGAACGCGCCGGGTTGAACGCGGGCAAGAAACGCTTGGCCCCTGGAGACGTTGCAGGGGCCAGGCGGCTCGCTTATCTTTGCGTCATATTAGGAGCACGACCATGGCCGCCAAGCACGTTACCGACGCCTCGTTCCACAGCGACGTCATCGCGTCGGATCGCCCGGTGCTCGTCGATTTCTGGGCCGAATGGTGCGGCCCGTGCCGCCAGATCGGCCCCGCGCTCGAGGAGATCAACGACGAGCTTGCGGGGGTCGACATCGTCAAGCTCAACATCGACGAGAACCCCGACGCGCCGACCCGCTACGGCGTCCGCGGCATCCCGACGATGATCCTGTTCAAGGACGGGACCGCCGTGGCGACCAAGGTCGGCGCCGCGCCGAAGTCGCAGCTCAAGAGCTGGCTCGAGGGCGAGCTGGCTTAACCTTTACGACCGTTGTTCACGCCCCCCGCAACACCTGCCCCATCCGCGGAAAATGCACCGCGACCGTCCCCGCGTCGGGGTCATCGCGCCGGATGACGATTTCGCGGTCGGACAGGCGCAGAAGCGTGCCCGCGACCTTGTCGGCCCCCGGGTCCTCGGTCGCAACCGTCACCGCCTGTCCGGCAGTGAAGCCCAATCCCCACTCGACTGCTTCGGTCAGGTCGGGCGTCGCCCCGTGCGCGAGTGCCAGCGCGTCCTGCGCGTCGCTCGAATGCGGGTTGCCGTGGCCGATCGCGCGGACCCGGCTCTCCCACGCGATCAAGTTGGCGAACGGCGCGAGGATCGGCGCGGCGGGGTCGAAGCGCCGCTGGAACCACGCGAGCATGTACAGTGCGAGATCGGCATAGCCCGGCGCGTCGCCGCCGACGAAATCGCGCCCGACAAGGCTGTCGTCGAGCCGCGCCATCCCCGCCGCGAACTGCGCGCCTTTGTGCGGCGCGCGCGCCGTGACGACCTCGCGCGTCAGCCCGAACAGCGCCGCCCGGTCGGCCCAGAAGGCGTCGGGGATCTTGTCGGCGATCGGTCCCATCGCCGCGCCGACGGCGGCGAAGAACATCGGCCCGCTCGCCATGCCCGCGATGAAGTCGCCCGCGCGGCCCATCGGCGCGGGGTAGAGCGTCGGCCCCGGCAGCGCCTCGATCGCCTGCACCGCGATCAACGTGTCGCAATAGATGTCGGCGTCGATCTGGAGCACCGGGGTCTTGCGGTAGCCGCCGGTCAGCGGGGTCAGCATCGGCTTGGGCGCGATGTTGGGGATGATCACCGACCAGTAGTCGGCGTGCTTGCGCCCGAGCGCGAGCCGCAGCACCTCGCTGAACGGCGACGTCTCATAGTGGTGCAGGACGATGGTCATCGATTACCTTTCGAGCGCGATGTCGATGGCGAAGCCGAGCCACATCGCCAGCAGCACCACGCACGACGCGAGGTAGACGAGGAAGCGGACGCGGACGACGTTCGCGCCGGTGTGGATGATGCTGTGGACCGCGCGCAACGCGACGTAGCCCCAGGCCAGCGCGACCTCGATATGCCCGGCGTGGCGCGTCAGGATCAGCAGCGGCGCCAGCGCGAAGAACAGCACCGGCATCTCGAACAGGTTGGCGAGGTTGTTCGCGGGATGGTCGACCGGCGCGAAATAGCGCCTCGACGCCTCGGCGGTGGCGAGGTCGCCGCGCTTGGGCGGCGTCGCCTTGATGTACGCCAGACGCTTGAACGGGATTTGCACCCAGACGCCGAAGATCAGCGCGACGAGCGCGAACACCGGCCACAGGATCGCCGTCGTCATCGCTCCATCTCTCCTCAGCTGCGATAATCCGCGTTGATGCTGATGTAGCCGTGGGTCAGGTCGCACGTCCACACCCGCGCGTGGCCGTCGCCCAGATGCAGGTCGACGCCGATATCGACCATCTCGCCCGCCAGGTGCGCGGCGACCGGGGCTTCGTCATAGCCGGGCTCGACCGCGCCGTTCCGGGCCACCGTCGTCGCGCCGAACCGGATGCTCAGCCGGTCGCGTT
>JBBSFF010000108.1:0-6952 GCA_038238995.1 Sphingomonadales bacterium | reverse complement strand
CGAACGGGGTGCCCGGTCCGGTCACTGTGCGACCACGCCGTCGGACGCCGCCAGCGCCCGTCCGACCAAATCCTTACGGAGCGACGATCTCGCCCGCAGTAGCAGCGATTCGAACGCCTTGAGCTTCATCCCGAGCGCCTCGGCCGCATCAGCATTGGATTGGTCCTCGTAATAGGTCAAAATGATCGCACCGCGCTGCCGGTCGCTCAACGCCGCGACGGCCGCGATCGCGTCGGCCCGGATGCGTGCCGCGTCGATCTGCTCGTCGGCGGCAAGCCCCTCGTCGATGCGATCGGGCACCGTCGCCTCGCTCATGAAGCGCCGCTTACGGAGGCGGTCGAGACAGGCATTCATGGTGACGCGGGTCAGCCATGCGCCGATCCCCGCCCCGCCTGCCCGCCAGCGAACGGCGTTCACCCACAACCGCAGGAGCGCTTCCTGCGCCATGTCTTCGGCTTCGACCGAGTCGCCGATCATCCGATACGCGACGCGGTGGAGCGTCGCCGCATGACGGTCGATCACGACTCGAAACGACGCCGCGTCGCGCCGCGCAATTCCGAGCATCAGCGTATCGTCGTCGACGCCCGAAAGCGACCGACCCGCTTGGCCTTCGCGGGTCGACGCACTATTCAAGTTCGAACACCATCCACCGTCGCGCTATCGATCAAACGCACGATGCCGGCAAACCCTTCGTTACGCCCCGGCGTTTCCCGCGATCGATCGACGAGATAGAAAGAGGCCGCGTCTGAACCGCCGAATTCCCTCATGATCCGATCTGCCACGATCGCCGCAGTCGTCGCGTTTGCGGCAGCCCCGACCGCGGTATTCGCTCAAACGGCCCCCGCGCCGAACGCGCATCCGTGGACGGTATCGGTGAACGGCGGCGGCACCGCGGCATCGGCGGGCGCGGAGCAGCGGTTCGTCAGCGTCGCGATCGCGCGACGGGTGGGCGATGCCGTGCAAATCGAGGCCGCCGCGACGATCGTCGATAGCCCGAAGGCCGCCGGCGCGGTCGGTGCGCTGCCCGCACGAACCTATCAGATTGCGCTGACGACGAGCTATGACGTCGGCAGACTGAGCCTCGAGGGCCAGGCGCATTGGGGGCAGCGCGTCTTTTCCTCGGCGGCGTATACGCGTGCCAATGGGGTCGCGTTGACCCTCGACGGCAACGGCACCGTCGGCGGTGGCGGGCTTGCCGCGACGCGCGATTTCGCATTAGCGGGAAACTGGTATCTCTCGCCCAGCGCCACGATCGATTACGACCGCGCCGACATTGCGCGGGCGCTGCGACGAACGAATGGAAAAGTGCTCGGCAACCGCGAAGTGCAACAAGGCGTCACCGGCGGCGGCGGCCTCGCGGTTCAGCGACTATTCGGCCGCGGCCTGAACAACGGTGCTGCATTATCCGCGACGTTTCTCGCCACGTCGAATACGGCCGCCCATCAGTCGAGCGGTCGCACGTCGACGGGGCCATTGGGGCAACCGGGAAGAAGCGACACCTGGGTCGAGATCGGTGCCAGCACGAGCATCGGCCTGACCCACGACCTCGATCTGACGCTCGCCGGGCTGCAGACGATCGGTTTCGCCAACGGTGACGCGGCGACCTTCGTCCTCGGCCTCAAATTCGCCTTCTGACCTCGCGCGCTTCAGCCGGGGGTAGCAGGCGTGCCCGCCGCTCTATCTGAAATTATCCGCATACGCCTGCAGCTTGAGCGGATTGGGTCCGAGGCGAACGACCTCGTAATCGATCCCCTGCGCGGTCGCATAGGCCACTGCGCTATCGAGATCGTCGAACGCGAGGCGGACCTGCGCCGAGGTGTCGCCCGACCCGGCCCAGCCGGTCAGCGGATCGAGCCGCTTCGCCTCGGCGGGTTCGTAGTCGAGCAACCACTGCCCGACCTTCGCCTTCCCCGATTGCATCGAGCTTTTCGGACGCTGGTGGATGCGGGCCTTCATGACCGCGCGATGCGGGATCGGGCGCGCGTCGTCAATACGCGCGCGAAATCGCGAACTCGACCGCCTCGAGCAGCGCCGCCTTCGCCGGGTTCGCCGGAAAGCCCGCAAGTGCATCGGCGGCACGGGTCCCATAGTGCCGCGCCCGGGCGAGGGTGTCGGCGATCGCCCCGCTCGACGCGAGCAGGTCGCGGGCACGGTCGAGCTCGGCGTCGCCCGCCGCATGGCCGAGCATCGCGTCGCGCCAAAAGCGGCGATCGGCGTCGTCGCCGCGCGCAAAGGCGAGGATCACCGGCAGCGTCACCTTGCCGTCGCGGAAGTCGTCGCCTGCGTCCTTGCCCATCGTCGCGGCGTCGGAGACATAGTCGATCGCGTCGTCGACCAGCTGGAAGGCGATGCCGAGGTTGCGCCCGTACGCCTCGAGGCTCGCTTCGATCGCGGGCGGGCGTTCGGCGACGACGGCGGCGATCTGGCACGCGGCGGCGAACAGCACGGCGGTCTTGGCGGTGATGATTTCGAGATATCGATCCTCGGTCGTGTCGACGTTGCGCTGTGCCGTCAGCTGCGCGACCTCGCCTTCCGCGATCACCGCCGACGCGCCGCTGAGGATGCGCAGCACCTTGAGCGAGCCGTCCTCGACCATCAACTCGAACGCGCGGCTGAACAGGAAGTCGCCGACGAGGACGCTCGCCGGGTTACCCCAGATCGTATTCGCGGTCGACTTGCCACGGCGGAGGTCGGAGCCGTCGACCACGTCGTCGTGGAGCAAGGTCGCGGTATGAATGAACTCGACCGACGCCGCGAGGCGGTGGTGGCGCGACCCCGAATAGTCGAGCAGCCGCGCGCACGCGAGCGTCAGCATCGGCCGCAGCCGCTTGCCACCGCCGGCGATCAGGTGCCCGGCGAGCTCGGGGATCAGCGCGACCGGCGACTGCATCCGGTCGAGGATGACGCGGTTGACCGCACCAAGGTCGCCGCCGCACAGGTCGAGCATCGGCGTCAACGACGGGCCGACGCTGCTGCGCGGGCGGAGGGGCAGGATCGTCGCCGACATGCACGCAGCTATACGGCGCTCCGCCTTGGTGACAAGCCCGCCCCTTGCCCGGGCGGCGATCGGTCGCGATGGTACGCGTGGGGTTGCGGGCAGCCGCGCCCGGGGAGGGGTTCCGCATGATCGACGCCACGCTGCAGGGCTACCGCGAGAGCATCGACAATATCGATGCTGCACTCGTTTTCATGCTCGCCGAACGCTTCAAGGTCACCCAGAAGGTCGGGGCGTACAAAGCAGTGACCGGCCTCGCCCCCGCCGACCCGGGACGCGAAGCGGCGCAGATCGCCCGCCTGCGCGCGCTCGCGGCGGACGCCAAGCTCGACCCCGAATTCAGCGAAAAATTCCTGCGCTTCATCATCGACGAGGTCATCCGCCACCACACACAGGCGGCGGCGGCTTGAGCTAGCCCGCCGCGGGCAGGGTCAGCGTCGCGGCCACCCCGCCGAGGTCCTCGCTTTCGCCGAGCACGACGGTTCCGCCGTAGATTTCCGCGACGTCGCGCGCGATCGCCAGCCCCAGCCCGGTCCCCGGCTTGCCCGTATCGAGCCGTGCGCCGCGTTCGAACAATGCCTCCCGGTCGGCTTCGGCGATGCCGCGGCCGTCGTCCTCGATCGTCACGACGACCGTGCCAGAGCCGGCCGCCGCGGTGACGAACACCCGCCCGCCGCCATAGATCGCCGCGTTGTCGATCAGGTTGCCGAGCATCTCCTCGAGGTCCTGCCGCTCGCCGCGGAACACGAGGTCGCGCTGCCCCGCGAGGTCGATCACCACCCCGCGCGCCGCATGGATTCGCGTCAGCGTCCGCACCAGCGCCTCGAGCGACGGCCAGACCTCGGCGCGCGACGCACTCGCGGTCCGCCGGCCGGCGGCGCGCGCGCGGGCAAGCTGATGGTCGACATGGCGCTGCATGATCGCGGTCTGGGTGGCGACAAGCTGCGCGAGGTCGGGTGCGCCTTCGCGCGCGGCGCCGATCAGCACGCTCATCGGCGTCTTGAGCGCGTGCGCGAGGTTGCCAGCGTGAAGCTTCGCCGCCTCGGCCTGCTTGGCGTTGTCATTCAGCAACTCGTTGATTTCCGACACCAGCGGGCGGATTTCGGGCGGGAACACGTCGGGCACTCGCGTCGCCCCGCCCGACCGGATCGCGGCGATCGCGCGGCTGACCTTGCGCAGCGGCCACAGCCCATAGGTCGATTGCAGCGCGGCGAGCGTCAGCAGTCCGAGGCCGAGCAACGACAGCGACCATAGCACGGTATTGCGCAGCGCCGCGACCTGCGCGTCGAGATCGCGGCTGACCTGCGCGACCTGGAAGTGGAAGACGGTTTTCGCTCCCGGCAGGACCGCATTGCGTTCGACGACGCGCAGCGGCTCGTCCCTGAAGTTTTCGCTGTCGTAGAAGCACCCGGCGCTGCAATCCTCGTGCGCCTTCCACGGCAGCGCGCGGTCCCATAGCGAACGCGAGCGGAACGGCTCGGCCCCGGCAACCGACACTTGCCAATACAGCCCAGAATAGGGTTCGAGGAAACGCTGGTCGCTAAGCGCGCGGCTCGATCGTGCCTCACCGCCGGGGCCGATCTCGGCGGTGGCGATCAGCGCGGTTGCGGCATAGCTTAGCTGGTCGTCGAAATTCCGCCGGATCGCTCCCGACAGCACCTCGTCGAGCGCGAAGCCGCCGATCACGAGCAAGGGGATGATCCATGCCGCCGCGAGCGCGATCATGCGGACCGTCAGCGAACCGCGGGCGAATACCCCGCGCGGTCGATCGGGCGACGCCACGGCGATTTAGGCCGCGGTATCTTCGAGACTATAGCCGAGCCCGCGCGTCGTCGAAATCAGATCGGCCCCGAGCTTCTTGCGGATGCGGGTGATGAACACCTCGATGGTGTTCGAATCGCGGTCGAAATCCTGATCGTAGATATGTTCGATCAGCTCGGTGCGGCTGACCATCTTGCCCTTGTTGTGCATCAGATAGCTGAGCAGCTTGAATTCCTGGGCGGTCATCTTCACGGGTTCGCCGGCCAGCGTGACCCGGCCCGAGCGCGTATCGAGCCGGACGTCGCCGGCGGTCAGTTCGGACGAGGCGTTGCCGCTCGCGCGCCGGATCAGCGCGCGCAGCCGGGCGATCAGTTCCTCGGTCTGGAACGGCTTGGCGAGATAGTCGTCCGCTCCGGCGTCGAGCCCGGCGACCTTGTCCGACCAGCTGTCGCGCGCGGTCAGCACGAGCACCGGGGTCACCCGCCCCTCCTTCCGCCAGCGGTCGAGCACGGTCAGCCCGTCGACCTCGGGCAGGCCGAGATCGAGGATCACCGCATCGTAATTCTCCGTCGAGCCGAGGTAATGCCCGTCCTCGCCGTCGGCGGCGCTGTCCACAGCGTAGCCCGCGCCTTCGAGCGCGGTGCGTAGCTGCTTCGCCAGCGTCGGCTCGTCCTCGACGATCAGAACCCGCATTAGAACGTCCTCCCCAGAATGCGCCCGGTGCGCGCGTCGACATCGACGTTCTTGACGACCCCGCCGGTCATGTAGCGCAGCCGGTACATGACGTGCTCGGCATCGAACTCGCTGCCGATGAACTTGCCACCGACCCGGGGGCTGACCTGCGCGAGGATGTCGCCAAGCTCCATGATCTGCCCGTCCTTCGCCATCCGGTAGGCGCTGTCCTGCTCGCGCTGCGCGACCGCCGGGCCGGCGGCGAGCGTCAGGGCAAGCGCGAGGAGAAGGGGACGGAGCATGGAACGCCTCGTTAATATAACGACATGGGTTACGGCGAAAGCACTGAATAGGGCGTGAATGTTCCGTCGTGCCGCCCGGGGGATGACGCGGTGCAGCATAGCGACTACATGCGCGTCCATGGCAGCCCCCGTCGTCGCGCTCGAAAATATTGGTCTCGTCCAGGGGCCCGGCTGGTTGCTGCGCGGCCTCGACCTCGCGGTCGGCGAGCGCGACCGGCTGGCGCTCGTCGGGCGCAACGGCGCGGGCAAGACGACGCTGCTCAAGATCCTCGCCGGGCGGACCGAAGTCGACGAGGGCCGCCGAACGATCCGCCCCGGCGCGCGCGTCGTCCTGCTCGAACAGGACCCGCCGGTCGCCGCCCACGCGAGCTTGCGCGACTTCGTCTTCCACGGCAACGACGCGCCCGAAACCTACGTCGCCGAGGGCATCGCCGACCAGCTCGGCATCGACCTCGACCGCCCCGGCGCGACCGCGAGCGGGGGCGAGAAGCGCCGCGCCGCGATCGCCCGCGCGCTCGCGCAGGACCCCGAGGTGCTGCTCCTCGACGAGCCGACCAACCACCTCGACATCGCCGCCATCGAGTGGTTCGAGACGTACCTCCAGCGGTTCCGCGGGAGCTTCGTCGCGATCAGCCACGACCGCATGTTCCTGTCGCGGCTGACCAAGTCGTCGCTGTGGCTCGACCGCGGCACGGTGCGGCGCGCCGAGATCGGCTTCGGCGGGTTCGAGGCGTGGACCGAGACCGTCGCCGCCGAGGAAGCCAAGACCGCCGACAAGCTCGACAACCAGCTTCGCGCCGAACTCCACTGGCTCCAGCGCGGCGTCACCGCCCGGCGCAAGCGCAACCAGGGCCGCCTGTCGAAGCTCGGCGAGATGCGCGAACTGCGGAAATCGATGACCGGCCCGGTCGGGGTCGCCAAGCTCGCGATGGTCACCGACGACGCCAAGACCAAGGTCGTGATCGACGCCGAGCACGTCACCAAGACCTTCGGCGAGCGGACGATCCTCAGCGACCTGTCGCTCCGCGTCCAGCGCGGCGACCGGATCGGCGTGATCGGCCCGATCGGGACCGGCAAGACCACCCTGCTCCGCCTGCTGACCGGCGAGATCGCCCCCGATTCGGGGCGCATCCGCCGCGCCAATACTATCGAGGCGATCCTGATCGACCAGAATCGCGCGCG
Organism: Sphingomonadales bacterium; assembly: GCA_038238995.1. Taxonomy (GTDB): domain Bacteria; phylum Pseudomonadota; class Alphaproteobacteria; order Sphingomonadales; family Sphingomonadaceae; genus Polymorphobacter_B. The sequence goes on along the minus strand of JBBSFF010000108.1, from coordinate 40 downwards.
GCTCGTGCCCGGCCAGACGGTCCGCCAGATCATCTCCGAT
>JBBSFF010000107.1:0-6996 GCA_038238995.1 Sphingomonadales bacterium | reverse complement strand
CGCGTGCGCCGCCGAGCATCACGGCGGCGGCCACGGCGGCGATACCGCTCGCGCCGCGCGCGAAATGCTCGCCGACCGTCGCGCTGGCGAAGGGGTTGGCGTCCATCATCCGACGAGATACTCGCGGACCAGCGCCCGGGCGCGGTGGAGGCGCGCCTTGACCGCCTCGCGGGTCGTGCCGAGGCGTTCGGCGATTTCGTTGATCGTCAGTTCCTCGAGGTCGCGGAGGAGGAGCACGTCGCGGTAATGTGGCGGCAGTGATTGCAGCGCGCGAGCGAGGTCGATCCGCAAATCATCGACCGGCACCGTGCCAAGTTCACCGGCGCGGTCGGCGGTATCGACGTCGAGCGCGAAGCCGACGAGCCGGACGGGCAAGCGGATGCAGATGCGGTAGACGACGGTGAACAGCCACGCCGACATCGATTCGATCCGCCGCAGTCCCTCGGCCTTGCGGAACAGGACGAAGAGCGTTTCCTGGACCGCGTCCTCGGCGTCGCTCGCGCTGCGGCATTTCTGCCGCGCGTAGCGGCGGATGTCGGGGCGGGCGAGCACGAGCAGGCGCTCGATAGCGCCGACGTCACTCGCGCTCGCCGCCGCGATCAGGTCGACCGGATACCGCGCCACGTCAGCGCCGCGATCGTCCGGCGAGTGCACACGCCGGACAGAAGCCGACGAAGCCGGTAATCGCGGTAACGACGCCGACGCACGCGATCAGATACCCGATCGGCAGCCCCTTGAGCCCGATCAACCCGCACGCGATCATCACCGCCCCGGCAAGCAGGCGGACGAGGCGTTCCCAGCCAGGCAGGTTCTTGTAGGTCAACATGGTCTTTCTCCTTCCCGCAGGTTCAGCTGGCGGTCTTGACGAGCAGCGCGCGGATGCTCGCCTCGTCGACGACGCCGACGACTCGCCCGATATCGGCACCGTCGCGGTCGAGGATGATCGTCGCCGGCATCGTCGCGGCGAGCATCTTGACTGTCTGCGGATTGCCGGTGAAGTCGACCTCTAGGACGAGGTAATCCTTGAACGCCGCCTCGGCCATCAGCTTCTCGAGGTTCTTGTGTTGGGCGGTGCACAGGACGCCGTCCTTCGTCCGCACATGGAAGACGACCGGGCGGTGCGCCGCGACCGCCGTCTGGAACGCCACCATCGACACCGGGGCGAATTCGCCGGCGGTCGCCGCCGCCGCGCCACCGAGCAGCCCCGCGCCGATCGCGAACGCCGTCAGATAGTTGAATGTCCGCATCATACCCTCCGTGTCGGCGGGAGGGCCGACAACAGGGTAGTGCGGGGAAATCACCGAAACGGTGCGCGACGCCGACGATTTAACTCGCGCCGCCCGCGCGGATACTCAGGCGGCCGCGCGCACCGCCTCACCCGGCCACTTCGCCCACAGCGCCGCCTCCTCGCCCGCGACCTTGATCGCCGCCGCCGCCTTGACCGGGCCGAAGCCGCGGACCGCGAGGGGGAGGGCGGCGATGGCGATCGCGAGGCCGCGGTTGTCGGGGGTGAGGCCGTCGAGGAGGCGGTCGACCTTCGCGGCATAGTCGGCGAACGCGGCGCGCTCGTGGCGGCGCTCGGCGCTGTAGCCGAACGGGTCGAACACTGTGCCGCGCAGGACCTTGAGCTTTGCGAGCAGGCCGAACGCGGTAAAGATCCACGGGCCGAAGCTATACTTCCTCGGACGACCGGTCGCGGGATCGGTCTTCGCGAAGATCGGCGGCGAGAGTTGGACGCGCAGTTTCGCCCCGCCCTCGAACTGCGCGGCGAAGGCGGCGGTGAAGCGTCCGTCGCTGTACAGACGCCCGACTTCGTACTCGTCCTTGTACGCGAGCAATTTGTACCCCGAACGCGCGACCGCCTCGGTCAGCCGGTCATCACCCACGGTCGCAACACGGTCGACCAAGGCGCTGAACTTGCCCGCATACGCCGCGTCCTGATACGCGGTCAGGTCGGCGACGCGGCGCGCGAGCAGCTCGGGCAGCGTCGTCGACGGCGGCGCGGCGACCGGACCACGCGCAGCGTCGACCATCGCCGTCACCCTTTCGGGCGAATGCGCGAGCAGCCGCCCGAGCGCGAAGGCGCGCTTGTTGAACGGGATCGCGACGCCGTTGAGGTCGATGGCCCCCTCGATGCTCGCGAGGTGGAGCGGAATCAACCCTGATTGCCATGCATAGCCCATCAACAGGATGTTCGCGCCGATCGCGTCCCCGAGCAACGCGGTCGCGATCGTGTCGGCGGCGATGAAACTCGTCGCATTGGGGTTCGCCGCCTTGCGGATCGCGCGTTCGACCTGCGCCGAGCGGAAGTCGATGTCGCGGTTGCGAACGAAATCGCTTGTCGGGGCGATGTCGCCGTTGGCGACGACGGCGGTGCGCGTCGGGACCATCAGCACCTGCGTCGCCTTGTCGGCGGCGACGACCGCGTCGCATGCAAGGACGAGGTCGGCGGCCCCGGCGATGATGCGCGGGCTGGTCAGGTCGGCGTTCGCGCCAGCAAGGCGGACGGCGGAGTAAACCGCGCCACCCTTCTGCGCCATGCCCGCCATGTCGGCGGTCGTCGCGGCGAGGCCTTCGAGGTGCCCGGCAGTGCCGAGCAGCGCCGACACCGTCAGCACACCCGTCCCGCCGATGCCGGTGACCATGATATTGTAACCGTGGCCCGGGGCCGGGATCGCCGGCTCGGGGACGCCGCTGAGGTCGAGGTCGCCGCTCGCCTTCGCCTTGCGGATCGTCGCGCCCTCGACGGTGACGAACGACGGGCAGAAGCCCTTGAGGCAGCTATAGTCCTTGTTGCAGCTCGACTGGTTGATCCGGCGCTTGCGCCCGAATTCGGTTTCGACCGGCTCGATCGAGACGCAGTTCGACTGGACCGAGCAGTCGCCGCAGCCTTCGCAGACCGCGCTGTTGATGAACACGCGCTGCGCCGGGTCGACCATCGTCTTGCGCTTGCGGCGGCGGCGCTTTTCGGCGGCGCAGGTCTGGTCGAAGATGATGATCGTGGTACCGGGCGTCGCGGCGAACTCGTCCTGGATCGCAGGCAGCGCCGAGCGGTCCAACAGACGGACCGAAGACGGCAGGGTAATGCCTTCATATCTACCAACATCGTCGGTCAGAACGACGACCTTGACCGCATTCTCGGCGACCATCTGCGCGGCGATGTTGGCGGGCGTCAGGTCGCCGTCGTGGGTCTGGCCGCCGGTCATCGCGACCGCGTCGTTGAACAGGATCTTGTAGGTGATGTTGACCTTGGCGGCGATCGACTGGCGGACCGCGAGCAGGCCGGAATGGAAATACGTGCCGTCGCCGAGGTTGGCGAAGACGTGCTTTTCGGTGGTGAATGGGGCCTCGCCGACCCACGTCACGCCCTCGCCGCCCATCTGGGTGAAGGTTTCGGCGCGGTCCATCCACAGCGCCATAATGTGGCAGCCGATGCCCGCGAGCGTCCGCGCGCCATCAGGAGCCTTGGTCGAGGTATTGTGCGGGCAGCCTGAGCAGAAATACGGGGTGCGCTTGATCGGTGTCTCATAGGCGGCCGCCTTGCGGTCCTGATCGTCGAAGAAGGCGAGGCGGCCGCGGATCGCGTCGGTGTCGTAGTATTTCTGAATACGCGCGGCGATGACGTGGGCGATTGTGCCCGGGGTCAGCTCGTTGTCGGGCGACAGCAGCCAGTCGCCGTTCTCGTCGTGCTTGCCGACGACGCGGGGGCGGACGGCTTCGCGCCAGTTGTAGAGCTGCCAGCGGAGCTGATGCTCGATGAACTCGCGCTTTTCCTCGATGACGAGGACTTCTTCGAGGCCCTCGGCGAAGGCGCGGATGCCGTCGGGCTCGAGCGGCCACGGCATCCCGACCTTGTAGACGCGCAGGCCGATTTGCGACGCCACCGACGCATCGATGCCGAGCTCGGACAGCGCCTCCATCGTGTCGGCGAACGCCTTGCCGGTGGTGACGATGCCAAAGCGCGGGTTGGGCGTCTCCCAGACGACGCGGTCGACGCGGTTCGCCTTGGCGAACGCCATCGCGGCGAAGCCCTTGTAGCGCTGGAGGCGGGTGTCCTCCTCGCGCCAGATGTCGCCGCCGCGGATGTGGATGCCGCCTTCGGGGAAGTCGAACGGCGGCAGGATGATGCTCCGCTGTTCGTTGGCGAGGTCGATCGTCGCCGACGTCTCGACGGTGTCGGCGGTCGCCTTGAACCCGACCCACGTTCCGGCAAAGCGCGACATGGCGATGCCGAGCAGCCCGTATTCGACGAATTCATGGACGCTCGCGGGCGACAGGAACGGGACGAACGCCGCCTGGAAATTATGGTCGGACTGGTGGGGGAGGGTGCTCGATTTCGCGCCGTGGTCGTCGCCGACGATCGCGAGCACCCCGCCGTGCGGGGTCGTGCCGGCGGCGTTGGCGTGCTTGATGACGTCCATCGCGCGGTCGAGCCCCGGGCCCTTGCCGTACCAGATGCCGAACACGCCATCGACCGTCGCGCCGGGGCGCATGCCGACGTGCTGGCTGCCCCAGACGGCGGTCGCGCCGAGTTCCTCGTTGAGGCCGGGCTGAAAGACGATATTTTCGGCCGCAAGCAGCTTTTTCGCGCGCCACAATTCCTGATCGTACGCGCCGAGCGGCGACCCGCGATAGCCCGAGATAAACCCGCCGGTGTTGAGCCCCGCCGCGCGATCGCGCGCGCGCTGGACGAGCGGCATGCGGACGAGCGCCTGCGTGCCCGACATGAACACCCGCCCGTCGGTGAAGCGGTACTTGTCGTCCAAAGAGACGGGCGCGAGGCCGGCAACCATGATCTACTTCCCCAAGCGATAGGTCAACATACCTGTCCTTTTCCACAGACGCAAGGTCAGAACCGTTTCGACACCCCGATATACGCCTCGATGTCGGGCGTATCGCGGCTGAGCCCGAAGTACGTGGCGACATCGAACTGAACCGACGGCAGCGACTTCGGGGCCCAGGCGACGAAGGCGTCCGCCGTCGCACGCGTGACGCGCCCGGTCGGATCGTCATCGCGCGTCGCGGCGAGTTCGATGCCGGGGGTCAGCGCGCCGAACGCCCTGCTGATCCCGCCGATCATCGTGTAGCTCGCGTGGTGCCCGCGGTCCGCGCCGTTCGACAGCCGGTCGACCTCGGGCGACACGCCGAGCGCGAAGTCGGCGGGAAGGGCGACGGTGACCGCGACGACGAGGCCCTGCGTCGATGTGCCCGCGCCGATCGCCGACTTCGCCGTCGGGATCGTCACGAAGGGCGCGAGCGCGATCGACACGCCCTTGCCGTCAGGGTTGAGTAACGACTGCTTCAGTCCGAACAGGACATCGCCGACGCCGCGGTCGGTGGTCGCGCTGCCGCCGCGCATCCGGTCGCGGACACTGACATACGGGTTCCACTGCGCGACCGCCTCGAGGTGGTTGGTGAGGCCGTAGCGCAATGTCGTCGACGCGACCGTCAGCGTGTCGGTGATGTCGCTCGCGGTCGCATCGTGCATCCAATCGACCACGCCGGTTTCGATCAGCAGGTGCCCGGCGTCGACGATGCACGCCGGGGTCAGGCGACCGGGGCGGTCGGGACAAAGTTCGCGCAAATCGGCAGCGGCGGCAGGAGTGGCGAGGATCGCCAAGGTGGCGATGAGAGTGGCGCGGTGATTCATCGTTGGTGCTTTCGGCGGCAACCGTACATAATGACCCAACGCGGAGCGCTTGGCTTTCGTGACTGTTCTCCCCGGGGAACGGTGGCAAGTCCAGCGGGTCCGTGCCCGAGACGACCGGTTTCGGTTCGGCAGTGTGCGACGATCCGCTCGCTGCATCGCTGACGGCGCCGCCCTACATGCGCCGGGAAGGACGAACCGATGTTCAGCAACGCCTCCGCGATCGACCTCGCCCGTGCGCAATTCGGGTTCACGGTTTCGTTCCACTTCATCTTCCCCGCCTTCACCATCGGGCTGGCGAGCTTTCTGATGGTCCTCGAGGCGCAGTGGTTGCGTACCGGCAAGGATGTCTACCTCGTCCTGTTCAAATACTGGGTCAAGATCTTCGCGATCACCTTCGGCATGGGTGTCGTGTCGGGGATCGTCATGGCGTACCAGTTCGGCACCAACTGGGCAGTGTTCTCGGATAAGGCGGGGCCGGTCGTCGGACCGTTGATGGCGTACGAGGTGTTGACCGCGTTCTTCCTCGAGGCGGGGTTTCTCGGCGTGATGTTGTTCGGCCTCGACCGCGTCGGCAAGAAGCTGCACTTCACCGCGACGGTGGCGGTCGCGGCCGGCACCTTCATCTCGGCGTTCTGGATCATCGTCGTCAATTCGTGGATGCAGACCCCGCAGGGGTTCGCGATCAACCCGCAGGGGCAGTTCGTCCCCGCCGACTGGATCACGATCATCTTCAACCCGAGCATGCCGTACCGGCTCGTCCACACCGTCCTCGGCGCGTATCTGACGACCGCGTTCGTCGTCGGCGGGGTCGGCGGGTGGCATCTTCTCCGCGAGCGCGGTCACAAGGAAGGGCCGAGCGAAGGTACGCGGGTCATGTTTTCGATGGCGATGTGGATGGCGGCGATCGTCGCGCCGATCCAGATCCTCGCCGGACACACGCAGGGGACGAACACGCTCCAGTACCAGCCAGCGAAGATCGCGGCGATGGAGGGCAATTTCAGATCGTACCCCAACGGCGCGCCGCTGACCGTCGTCGGCATTCCCGATCAGACGGCGGGCGTGATGCGCCACGCAATCGAAATTCCGAAGCTCGGCTCGCTCGCGCTCCACGGCGATCTCGACGCGGCGGTCGACGGGCTCGACAAGATTCCGAAGGCCGACTGGCCGCAGGTCTATATCCTGTTCTGGACGTTCCGGGTCATGGTCGGCGTCGGCGTCGGCATGTTCGGGCTGGGCCTGTGGAGCCTCGTCGCCCGGGCTCGGGGCATGCTGTATGGCTGGCCGTGGCTGCACCGCGCGGCGGTGGTCATGGGGCCGATGGGCTTCGTCGCGGTGCTGGCGGGCTG
>JBBSFF010000106.1:0-7003 GCA_038238995.1 Sphingomonadales bacterium | reverse complement strand
TTGGTGGGTCGCCCCGATTCAGCCCTTGCATCGCGCCGCCGTCATCGCCAGCGTGCGGCAGCGGGAATCGGCAGGAGCAGGGGCGCATGACGCAACTCGACATCGGCTTCGAACCCGCGCCCGCCGCGCCGATCGATATGCTCGAGCATTATTTCAACGTCCACGGCTGGGCATTCGAGCGGACCGGCGACGAGGAGATCACCGCCTCGGTCGCCGCCAGCTGGGCGAATTTCCAGCTGCGCGCGTTGTGGCGCGAGGACGAGCACGTCCTCCAGTTCATCGCGATGCCCGACATCCGCGTCCCCGACGCCAAGCGCGCGGTGATGTACGAGACGCTCGGGCTGATCAACGAGCAATTGTGGATCGGGCATTTCGAGATGTGGGCCGCCGATGGGACGCTGTTGTTCCGCCACGCGACGCTGCTCGACAGCCACGATGACGACGAGGACATCGACCTGACGCTCGGCCAGGCCGAGATGCTCGTCGACGCGGCGATCGACGAATGCGAACGCTTCTACCCGGTCTTCCAGTTCGTCCTCTGGGCGGGCAAGTCGCCCGCCGAGGCGATCGAGGCGGCGCTGCTCGACACGGTCGGTGAAGCCTGACGCCATCGCCGGTCGGCTGTGGCTGATCGGAGCCGGGAACATGGGCGGCGCACTGCTCGATCGCTGGCGCGCGGCGGGGATCAATCCGGTCGTCGTCGACCCCGCGCTCGGGCTCGCCATCCCCGCCGACGGCACCCCCGACATCATCGTCCTCGCGGTCAAGCCGCAGGTGTGGTGGGCGGCGACCGAGGCGCTGGCGACGCGGGCCCGTGCCGACACGCTGATCGTCTCGATCATGGCCGGCATTACGCTGTCGGCGCTCGGCGACCGTTGGCCGGACGCGATCCTCGCCCGCGCGATGCCCAACACCCCCGCGCGCCACGGGCGCGGCATTACCGGCACATTCCTGCACCACGATGACGCGGGCAAGCGGGCGCGGGTCGAGGCGTTGTTCGCCCCCGCCGGTGCCGTCGTCTGGCTCGACCGCGAAAGCGATTTCGACGCGCTGACGGCGGTGTCGGGGTCGGGGCCGGGGTATGTCTTCGCCTTCATCGAGGCGCTCGCCGCCGCCGCCGAGGCCGCCGGGCTCGCCCCCGACCTCGCGGCACGACTGGCGCGGGCGACGGTGACCGGGGCGGCCGCGCTCGCCGACGCCGACGACCGGTCGCCCGCCGCGCTCCGCGAGGCGGTGACGAGCCCGAACGGGACCACCGCCGCCGGCCTCGCGGTGCTGACCCCGGCGCTGACGCGTTTACTGTGCGAAACCGTCGCGGCGGCGCAACTTCGCTCGCGTGCACTGGGGCGGGCGGAGTAGGACTGGTTCATGGATATTCTCGACGCCTGGATGACGGTGATCGCGCGCGACGGCTGGAGCGCGGCGCGGATCGACGCGGTCGCGACCACCGCCAGCGTATCGACCGCGACGGTCGCCGCAGTCGCCGCCGACCGCTGGGAAGCGCTGCGCGGTTATGGTCGGCGCCTCGACCATGAAGCGCTCGGCGAGGCGGGGGCCGATTCGGGCGCGAGCGTCCGCGACCGGCTGTTCACCTTGCTGATGGAGCGCTTCGACGCCGCGCAGCCGCAACGCCGCGCGGCGATCGAACTCGCGCGCGCCGCGCGGAGCGACCCGGGGCTCGCCGCCTTCATGGTCGTGTCGCTGCCGGTGTCGATCGCGCGGATCGCCGACGCCGCCGGGGTCGCGACGGGCGGATTCGTCGGTCCGCTCCGCGTCCAGGCGCTGACGGTGCTGTATCTGGCGGTCGCGCGGGTCTGGCTCGGCGATGACAGCCCCGATCTCGCGGCAACGATGAAGGAGCTCGATTCGCGGCTGGCGCAGGCGGAAACCTGGGCGCGGCGCATGCCGTATCGCGCCGCGCCGGTCTCGACCGACGCCGCTATTCCGCTGCTTGCAGCGCCTCGATCAGCGGACGGTCACCCGGCGGGATAAGTCCGGTCAAAACGGTCCAGAACCCCGACACCGCCGCCTGCCCCGCGTGGCCGTAGGCGCGGGTGACCCCGTCGCGCAGGCATTCGAACAGCTCGGTTTCGAGCGTCGCCCCCGCCGGGGTCAGCCGCAGCATCCGCTGCCGCCGGTCGCGCGTGCCCACCGTCTGCGCCACCATCCCGCGCGCCTGCAGCTCGCCGAGCACGCGGCTCAGCGATTGCTTGGTGATGTTGAGCAGGTCGAGCAGGTCGCCGACCGGCATGTCGGGCCGCCGGGCGATGAAATACAGCGCGCGGTGGTGGGCGCGGCCGAAGCCAAGCTCGGCAAGGCGGACGTCGGCCCCTTTGACCATATTGGTATAGCCGAAGTAGAGCAGTTCGATGCCGCGGCGAATCTCGGCTTCGCGCAGGAACAGGGGGGACGCCCCGACCGGCACGCTTCGAAGGTTTACGTCAGCCATGTTGACATATATGCCACATTTTGTTACGCACGGCAACGATCGGTTGTAATAATATGCGCCGGGGAGGCGCTGCGCGCGATGCTCGAGCCGACCTTCGACGACCGTGACGGCTGGATCTGGCACGACGGACAACTCGTCCCGTGGCGCGACGCCCGGGTCCACGTCCTGACCCACGCACTCCACTATGCAAGCGCAGTGTTCGAAGGGATGCGCTGCTATGGCGGGACCGTCTTCGCGCTGTCGCAGCATAGCCAGCGTCTGATCGACTCGGCGAAGATCCTCGGCTTCAATCTGCCGTGGTCGCGCGAGGAGATCGACGCGGCGGTCAACGCGACGGTCGCGGCGAACAAGCTGACCGACTGCTACGTCCGCCCAATCGCGTGGCGCGGGTCGGAGCAGATGGGCGTCGCGGCGCAGAAGACCAAGCCGCACATGGCGATCGCGGCGTGGGAATGGGGCGCGTATTTCGGCGAGGAGGCGTTGGCCAAGGGGCTTCGCCTCAATGTCGCCCAGTGGCGACGGCCCGCCCCGTATACCGCGCCGACCAAGTCGAAGGCAGCGGGGCTGTACATGATCTGCACCCTGTCGAAACACGCGGCGACCGACGCGGGGTACGACGACGCGCTGATGCTCGACTGGCGCGGACAGGTGGCGGAGGCGACCGGCGCGAACATCTTCTTCCTGAAGGACGGCGTCCTACACACGCCGACGCCCGATTGTTTCCTTGACGGGATCACACGGCGGACGGTGATCGGCCTGGCGCGCGCGCGGGGGATCGAGGTCGTCGAGCGCGTAATCTGGCCCGAGGAGATGGAGAGTTTCGAACAGGCGTTCCTGACCGGCAGCGCCGCCGAGGTCACGCCGCTCGCCGAGATCGGCCCGTGGCGTTTCGAAGTCGGGGCGATGGCGCGGGGCTTGGCGGCCGACTACCGCGACCACGTTCGCGGCAACGGTTCGGCGCGCGGGAGCATCGTTCAGCCGATTGCCGCGGGTCGCCAGGGTTGAGGCTTTTCGGTGACACCGATATTGTTTGTGCGGTAACGGTCGCGCGGTCGTAACATCTGATGGGTAGCGGTGTAGGGTTAGCAAAGCAATTCCGGGGGGAATGGCTGTCGGGGCGGCGCGAACTAGATGGATGGCATGAAGCGCAGAATTCCCCCATTGCTCGCGACAGTCGGCCTTGCCGCCGTGTTGTGGATCGTGCCGTCGGTCGGCACCCAGGGTATGGGGACGATCGGACAGGGCTTTACCCACGCCGACAGCGCGATGATCGATGCGCATGCCGATACGACGGCGGCGCGCGATGCGGTCAAGCGACGGCTGCAGGTCGCCGATGCCGCGACCGAGGCCGCGCTCGGCTATTGATCGGGCGCGTACGGGCCGTCGATATCGGTTGCGCCGCTCCGCGCTTTCGGTTGTAACCCCGGCGGATGGGTATCCTGTCGTTCTTCACGTGGTGGCATGGCCCCGGCCTCGGCACGCGCCTTGTCGGCTGGCGGACGGGGCGCGAGGTCGGGCGCGACGCGCAGGGCAATATTTATTACACGTCGAAGTCCGGTCGCCGTGAGCGCCGCTGGGTGATCTACAACGGCATGCCCGAAGCCAGCCGCGTACCGCCCGAATGGCATATTTGGCTGCACAAGACGGTGGCGACCACGCCCGACGAGGCGCCGCTCAAGGCGCGTGTCTGGGAAAAGCCGTGGATTCCGAACGCCACCGGCACGTCTGCCGCGCACCGTCCTTCGGGCAGCCTCGCGGTCGCCGCGACGCGGGCGACGACCACCGGCGATTATGAAGCGTGGAGCCCCGACTGATGCGCGCTTTATTCAAGGAAAATGTCGTCGAGTCGTTCGTCGGGCTGATTGTCGTTCTCGTCGCGGTCTGGTTCGTGACGACGGCATATGCCCGCACCTCGGGCGGCGGCGGGTCGGGCTATCTCGTCACTGCGCGCTTCCCGAATTCGACCGGCGTCTCGGTCGGCACCGATGTTCGCGTCTCGGGGATCAAGATCGGCAGCGTCGCGACGCAGCGGCTCGACCCGAAGACGTTTCAGGCGGTGCTCCAGCTCCGCGTTGCCAACGACGTCCGCTTCCCGACCGATTCGAGCGCGGCGATCACGTCGGAGGGCATCCTCGGCGGAAGTTATATCTCGCTGACCCCCGGAGGTGACACGGCGATGTTGAAGGCGGGCGACGAGATCACCGACATGCAGGGCGCGCAAGACCTGATGGGGCTGATGGGATCGTTCATCAACCGCAGCGGCGATGCGTCGAAGGCGGCGGCACCGGCGGCGAGTGCGGCCCCGGCGAAATGATGGTGCTGCTCGCCGCGGCTGCAGTCGCCGCGGCACCGGTCCCGAACAAGATCCCGCCCGCGACCGCGATCACTCCGATGGCCGACCGGATCGTCGGGGTCGCCGCGCTCAACAAGCGCAACGGCACCACCGAACAATTCGCGGCGCATCCGGGCGACACGCTGCGCTTCGCGACGCTGACGATCCGCGTCCGCGCGTGCGAGACGACCCCGCCGTGGGAGGCGCGGCAGACCGCCGCCTATCTTCAGGTCGACGACGCTCCGGTCCAACTCCGCACCTCGACCGCGCCGAAAACCAGGCGCGTGTTCTCGGGGTGGATGTTCGCCGAAAGCCCGTCGCTCAACCCGCTTCAGCACCCGCTCTACGACGTCTGGGTCAAAAGCTGCACGATGCGCTTTCCCGACACCGGCCCCGACACGCTCGTCGTCGGCCGCGCAGTGACGTCCCAGTCCAAGGCGGCGAAGTCGCCTGACGCGCCCAAGGCGCCGTCGAGTAAGACTTTATAGGCGGCGCGGGGTACTTCGACTGTGCCGAAGCGCGCCAGGTGTTCGGTCAGGAACTGCGTGTCGAGCAACCGGAAGCCCCCGACGCGGAGTCGCGCGACGAGCGCCGCGAGCGCGCATTTCGATGCGTCGGTCACCCGGGTGAACATGCTTTCGCCGAAGAACGCCGCGCCGAGCTTAACCCCGTACAGCCCGCCCGCGAGCGCGCCGTCGACCCAGCATTCGATCGAGTGTGCGTTGCCGCGCGCGTGCAGCCCGCGGTACGCGGCGACGATGTCGGCGTTGATCCATGTGTCGGGCCGGCCGGCGACCGGCTCGGCGCATCCGGCCATGACCTCGGCGAAGGCGCGGTCGGCGGTGATCGCGAAGCGCTCCGACCGCAGCACGCGGGCGAGCCGCGCCGGCAAATGGAACGCGCCGAGCGGCAGTACCCCGCGCTTCTGCGGTTCGACCCAGAAGACGTCGGGGGCGTCGCGATTGTCGGCCATCGGGAAGACCCCGGCGGTATAGGCGCGGAGCAGCAGGTCCGGATCGAGTCGCCGGGTCATCGTCGCCCGCTCGTCACAGCGCGCCGCCGACCCAGATCGGCGGGCGACGATGGTGCCAGTCGATCTCGCGTTCGAGCTCGTAGGCGAGCTCGAGCAGCTTGCGCTCGCCCCCCGGCGCGGTGGTGACCTGCATGCCGATCGGCACGCCGTCGCGCGAAAATCCCATCGGCAGGCCGATCGCCGCAGCGCCGCTGGCATTCTCGATTGGGGTATAGGCGACGTAAGCGCGCAACGTGTCCGCGAGGTCGGCATAGCGCCGCGTCGCATCGAACGCGCCGATCGCGACCGGCGGCGACCCGAGGACCGGGGTGAGCAGCACATCGTATTCGGCAAATTGCGCGGTATACTGTCGTTCGAGCAGCTGCAGCGCCGCGGTCGCCCGGGCAACGTCGGTCGCGCCGTAACGCGCGCCTGACGCCGCCCAGCTGAGCGACAGCGGCTCGACCTCGCGCGTGGTCGGTTTGCGTTTAAGCACCGCCTCGGCGCTCTTGACCCGGCTCGCTGCGGCGACGCTCCACAGGATTTCGAACGCGTCGGTCACGGCCGCCGCGTCGAATACCGGCGGCGCGTCGACGATCGTGTGGCCGCGTTTTTTCAGCTCGCGGACGGTTAGCTCGAACACCGCCGCGACGTCGGGGTGCGGCTCGCGCCCGAGCGCCGACGCGCGCTGGAGCCCGACCTTGAGCCGCCGCCCGCCCGGCCCGGTGACGAGCCCGACCGGCGGATAGACCGCATCGCCCGCCGAGCGCTCCATCGCCGCGAACCACGCCGCGGTGTCGCGGACGGTCCGGCTGAGGCACGACTGAACGCCGAAATCGGTCACCGCGCGCCCGGTATCGCCGATCATCCGCGCCCGGCTAGGCTTGAGGCCGACCAGCCCGCAGCACGATGCCGGGATGCGGATCGAGCCGCCGCCGTCGTTGCCGTGCGCGACCGCGACGACCCCCGCCGCGACCGCCGCCGCCGATCCGCCCGACGATCCCCCCGCCGAGCGGTCGAGCCGCCACGGGTTGCGCGTCGGCCCGGTGAGCAGCGCCTCGCTCGTCGGCAACAGCCCGAATTCGGGCAGATTCGACCGCCCGATCGCCACCCGCCCGGCCCGCGCGATCGGGGCGGCGGGGGGCGCGTCGGTGACGCCGAGGCGGGCGCCCAACGCGCGGCAGCCGCTGGTCCACGGCAGTCCGGCCTG
>JBBSFF010000105.1:0-7005 GCA_038238995.1 Sphingomonadales bacterium | reverse complement strand
CGCCAAGCCGACGAACGCCGCCGTCGCCTCGGCGAGCTTGTGGACATTGCCCTCCTGCTCCGCCTGCGGGCGGCGGACGTTGATGCCCGTCAGCGGAATGCCGGCGTTGGCGGCGGTCAACCCGACGAGCAGACCGGCGTGGGTTCCCGCGCTGCCGCTCGCGACGATAATCCGGTCAAACGCGACACCCGTCTCGAAGCTCTGGGCAAGCAGTTCCTCGGCGCACGCGACGTAGCCGAGCGCGCCGAGCGGGTTCGATCCGCCGCCGACGATCGCATAGGCGGTGCGCCCGGCGGCGGCGAGGTCGTCGATCTCGGCCTGCATCGCGGCGGCAAGGTCGGTCCCGGCGGGGACGACGCGGACCTTCTCGACGCCGAGCAGGTCGAACAACAGGTTATTGCCCGATGCGTCCGCGCGATAGCTGCCGGGCACGCGCTCCTCGAGGATCAGGCGGCACTTCATCCCTTCGCGCACAGCGGCAGCGAGCGTCAGGCGGCAGTGGTTCGACTGGACCGCGCCGACGGTGACGAGGGTGTCGGCTCCCTTGGCCAGCGCGTCGGCGACGAGGAATTCGAGCTTGCGGGTCTTGTTGCCGCCCCCCGACAATCCAAGCAGGTCATCGCGCTTGATCCACAGTTCGGGGCCGCCGAGGTGCGCCGAAAGATGCGGCATCGGCTCGATCGGGGTGGCGTGGGCGGTGTAGCGGCGGCGGGGGAAGCGGGCGAGGTTCATAAGCGACACGGGTAGCGCGTTCGCCCCACCGCGTCATCTCTCGCGCGCCATCCCTTTCCCTAGAAGCGCCAGCCGAACGCCGTGATCACCCCGCTCTCGGGCCGGAGCACACCCTGCACCACGCCGAAGCGCAACCCGCCGAGATCGATCCCTGCCTGCGCGAGCAGCTGCCGGTCGCCGCGCAGATCGACCGCCGTGCTTGCGAAGGTCAGCGACCGTGACGCGAGGTCGTAGCCGTTCGCCAGCGTGAGGACCGCCCCGCCCGATTCGACGTTAAGCGGCTGCGCGACACCGAACGTCACCCGCGCGGCACCGACGGCATGCCCGGCTTCGATCCCGAACCGCGAAGTAACGAGGGTCGACGGGGCGGAGAGCAGCGAGTTGGCCGCCGACCGCGCCGTCGTCACCCCGACCGACCCGTAGCCGGTCAGCGACCACGCGCCGAGGCGGCGGAAATATCGCGCCTCGCCGAAGCCGGTCGTCGCCGTGCTCGCGAACTGCAACGCGCCCGACGAGCGGCTGCCGAACAGCGCGCCGGTCTCGCCGACGACCCCGCCGCCAAGGCTCCACCGCCCATCGCTCCAGCCGAGTCCGACGGCGTTGGCGGTTGCCGCGCCAATCGACCGTCCCGCGCGGGCGCCGCCGGTGCCCGCGTCGAGCGTCAGCATCCCGTGCGCCGTCGGCAGCAGGGTGCGGACCCCGGTCGCGACCGATCCGGCATACGCCGCGAGCGCCGACGACGGCGCGCCGAGCCCGGCGACCGCGCTTCCCGTCCACGGCGCATAACCCTGCGTGAAGGCAATCTCGGTCGCGCCGGTGCGCAGCCGGATCTCGCTTCCGGCAAGCCGCGCGACCGGTTCGCCGTCGCGGACCGGACCGGCGGCGTACTCGATCTGGCTCGACACGCTGAACGCCGCGCTCCCCGCGCTGTTGCCGCGGACCGTTCGCGTCAGCCCCGCGACTGCGCCAATGTCGCTCGCGGGGCGAACCAGCCCCCGCACATCGGCGACGAAGTCGCGCCCGAAAGCGTCGAGGATGACGGCGCGGCTCAGCACCCGCGTAATCGCCCCGGTCCCCGCCGCCGACGGCAGGCCGAGGGTCGCCGCAGAAATCGGTGTCGTCGTCCCGGCCGGCGTCGCGAGCACCGGATTGACCGGCGACAACGCCGCCTTGATATCGAGCAGACCGCGTCCGAAGATCGGATCGGTCCCCGCCGCGCCGATGTCGCGCGCGGTCGCCAGCAGCACGTCGCCCGCGTCCTTGCCTGACAGTTGCGGCCATTTCTGCATGACGAGCGCCGCCGCTGCCGCGACGAGCGGAACCGACCCGCTCGTGCCCGTGAAGCGGTAGAAACCGGTGCCGTTCAACGGGTCGGCGGCGATATTCTCGAACGGCGCAGTGAGATAGCGATCGGCGAGCGTTCCCGCCTGCCCCGACGACGCGTCGAGCGTGAACGCGGTCAGCGATGTCGACAAGCCGCCGACCGAAATCCAGCTGCCGCGGTTGGCCGCCGACAGCAACTGGATCGATTCGGGGTTGGCGCCGCCGGCGTTGCCTGCGGCGATAACGAACAGCCCGCCGACGCTGGCGAAGCGGTCGATCGCGCCGGTCAGCGACGCCGATGGCCCGCCGTCGATGCCGAGCGAGACCGACAGGATCGGAATTCGCGAGGTCGCGGCGTAGTTGATCGCGGCGGTGAGGTTGGTGCCGGTGATCGTCTCGTTCGCCGAACCGTCGGCGTTGGTCAGGTCGGTCTTGGTATCGTCGACGCGGAGGAAGGCGAGCGCGGCCTGCGGTGCAACGCCGACGCTGCCCCGCCCGTCGCGGTTCGCGGCGATCAGTTCGGCGACGAGCGACCCGTGCGCCGACGACGGGTTGAGCCCGACATCGTTGCGCGCCTGCGACGCATAGCTGCCGTCGGCTTGCTTGGTCAGGACACTGCCGAAATCCTTGCTCAGTGTCGACTGGCGGCCAACGAATTCGTTCGCCCCGGTGTCGAAGCCGCCGTCGACGACCCCGACGGTGATGCCCTTGCCCGTGAGGCCGGCGTCGGCGGCGTAAAGCGCGCCAATGAGTTCATAACTATTATAGTTGGTCCGATATTCGGCGGTGTCGTTCGCCGATCGCGCCGCTGGTCGCGGTATCTGAACCAGATCGGACGGCACGACGGTGGGGGCTGGCGTGGGGGCTGGCGCCGGCGGCACAACGACCGGCGGTGCGACCGTTGCCGGGGTCGCGACCGTCCCACCGCCACTGCAGGCGGCAACGAGCAGCGCCGCCGACGACACGAACCCCGCCGTTCTGGCTTCCGACCGCGTCATAACAACGGTGTCACCCTCAACCGATTCTCATGCCATCATGGCAAAAGCTGACATCGCGGTCACTTGGTCATTAGGGGGGTCGACGCCTTTTCGAGCAAGTGCGTCACTGCGGCGACGACCCGGTCGACGTCGAACGGCTTGACGAGGAGAACGCTGCCATCGACGCCCTTGGCGGTCCACTCGTGCGCTGCACCGCCGGTCGTGTAGACCACCGGCAACGTCGGCGAGGCATCGCGGGCGCAGCGCGCGACGTGCCAGCCGTCCGCCCCCGCTCCCATATTGATATCGGTCACGAGCGCGGCGATCTCGGGCTTCTCGGCGATCCGGTCGATCGCTTCCGCCGCATCATGGGCGACGACCACCTCGAAGCCGCTATCGCTCAGCGCGTCGCACACCATCTCGGCAATCAGGCATTCGTCGTCGACGATCAGGATTGTCGTGGTCGGCACAGGCACTCCACGCGGTCGACGCCGGATCGGCGGACTCGCGTTGATGAACGGCCGGTAGGTCCGTACGGTTTCATACAGGCGCGAAACAATTGCCGATGGGACGCTTGCCGGGCTCGATTCGTCGCGCCGTTCGCGTGCCGTAGCGACCCGATCTGGCAATTCCTGCATCGTCCCGCTAGGTTATCGATGTGGAGTATTTGCGATGAACCCGATCGTTCTTGGCCTCGTCCTGGCCTTACCGGCAGCCGCCTTGGCCGACCCGGTCGAACACCGCCTGTCGCCCGCCGCCGCCGCCGCCGCGGTCGAGGCGGGGGCCGAACACAACCGCGCCGCCGACGCGCTCGCGGTCGCCCGGACCGATCCCGCGCTCGCGCTGCCGGGCGAGGACGGCCCCGCCGCGCGCGACCGGAAACTCCACGGCGAAATCGGCGTCGGCATCGGCTCGAACGGCGCGCGCGAGATTTTCGGCACCGTCAACACGTCGCTCGGCGGCGATGGCACCGCGGCGTTCGCGTACGATTATTCGCGCTTCGGGCGGCAGCGGGTGCGCGACCGCTAGGCGTCGCGCGACCGGCGCTCTACAAACGCGCGCGATGGCTAAACAGCACCTCTACCTCGTCGACGGCTCGGGCTACATCTTCCGCGCCTACCACCGGTTGCCGCCGCTGACCGACCCGACGGGAACGATGGTCAACGCGGTCTACGGCTTCACGACGATGCTGTGGAAGCTGATCGAGGAATTGAACAAGGCCGAGGCCCCGACCCACCTCGCGGTGATCTTCGACGCCGGCAGCCATACGTTCCGCAACGACATGTACGATCAGTACAAGGCGCACCGCCCGCCGCCGCCCGACGACCTGATCCCGCAATTCCCGCTGATCCGCGACGCCGTCCGCGCCTTCTCGGTGCCGTGCATCGAGCAGGCGGGGTACGAGGCCGACGACATCATCGCATCGTACGCGCTCGCCGCGATCGCCGCCGGGTTCGACGTGTCGATCGTGTCGTCGGACAAGGACCTGATGCAGCTCGTCCAGCCGGGGCTCGACCTGTACGACACGATGAAGAATTGCCGGGTCAACCGCGCCGACGTCATCGAGAAGTTCGGCGTGCCGCCCGAACAGCTCGGCGAGGTCCTCGCGCTGATGGGCGACAGCGTCGACAACGTGCCGGGGGTGCGCGGTGTCGGGCCGAAGGGCGCGGCCGAGCTGATCCAGCAGTTCGGCAGCGTCGAGGCGATGCTGGCGCGGCTCGACGAGGTCAAGCGGCCCAAGCTGCGCGAGATGCTCGAAGCGTCGGCCGACATGGCGCGAATGTCGCGCGAACTCGTCCGGCTGAAGGACGACCTGCCGCTCGAAATCCCGCTCGACGGGCTGACGCTCAACGAACCGCCGCATGGCCCGCTCGGCGCGTTCCTCGCCAAACACGGCTTCCGCTCGCTGCTGGCGAAGCTCGGGCGCGATGTCGAGGCGGCGCACGCCCCGGTCGCCGCCGCGACGCCCGACGCCCCTTTCGACCATGCGAAATACGAATGCGTGACGACCCTCGACCGGCTCGACTGGTGGATCACCGAAGCGACGCGGCGCGGGGTCGTCGCCGTCGACGCCGAAACCAGCGACCTCGATCCCGTCCGCGCCGACCTGATCGGCGTCAGCCTCGCACTCGAACCCGGTCGCGCCTGCTACATCCCCGTCGGCCACACCCACGGCGAGGGCCTGCTCGCCGCGCCGATCGACCAGCTCGATCGCGCGACGGTGGTCGAGCGGCTCCGGCCGTTGTTCACCGACGCGAGCGTCCTCAAGCTCGGCCATAATCTCAAGCACGACGTCATCGTCTTTCGCCGCCACGGCGGGGTCGAGATCGCGCCGTACGACGACACGATGCTGATGAGCTACGCGCTCGACGCCGGGCGCTGGAACCACGGCAGCGACGAGCTGGCGACGCGCCACCTCGGCCATACGCCGATCGCCTTCAAGCAACTGATCGGCACCGCGAAGGCGCGGATCAGCTTCGACCGCGTCGCGCTCGACCGCGCGACCGAATACGCCGCCGAGGACGCCGACGTCGTCCTCCGCCTCCACGCCAGGTTCGCCCAGCGGCTGTGGCGCGAGCAGGCGACCACCGTCTACCGCACCGTCGACGCGCCGCTCGTGCCCGTCGTCGCCGAGATGGAGACGGCGGGGATCAAGGTCGACCGCGCCGCGCTCGCTGGACTATCGGCGGCGTACGAAATCGAGATCGCGAACCTCGAAGGCCAGATCTTCGCGATCGCCGGGCACCCGTTCACGATCGGCTCGCCCAAGCAACTCGGCGCGGTGCTGTTCGACAAGCTCGGCCATGCATCGGGCAAGAAATCGGGCAAGACCGGCGCGTTCGCGACCGACGTCGTCGAGCTCGAACGGCTCGCCGCCAGCGGGGTCGACATCGCCGCGCGCGTCCTCGACTGGCGCCAGCTGACCAAGCTCAAGTCGACCTACACCGACGCGCTCCAGGCGCAGATCAACCCAGCGACGGGGCGCGTCCACACCTGCTTCGGCCTTGCCAACGCGAGCACCGGCCGGCTGTCGTCGACCGACCCGAACCTGCAGAATATTCCGATCCGATCCGAGCTGGGTCGCCGCATTCGCCACGCCTTCGTCGCCGAGCCCGGCCACGTCATCATGGCCGCCGACTACAACCAGATCGAGCTGCGGCTGGTCGCGCATATCGCCGACGTGCCCGAGCTCAAGCAGGTCTATGCCGACGGCGGCGACGTCCACAACCTGACCGCGCAGGAGGTGTTCGGCGAGGTCACCCGCGACACGCGCAACCGCGCGAAAACGATCAACTTCTCGATCATCTACGGCATCTCGGCGTTCGGTCTCGCGCAGCGGCTCGGCATCGATCGCGGCGAGGCGGCGCGCTACATCGACCTGTATTTCAGCCGCTTCCCCGGCATCCGCAACTATATGGCCGAAACCATCGCCTTCGCCCGCGACCAGGGGTTCGTCACGACGCTGTTCGGGCGCAAGGCGAACGTGCCACTGATCGCGTCGAAGGTGATGGGGGAGCGGCAGAACGCCGAGCGGCAGGCGGTCAACGCCCGCGTCCAGGGGACCGCCGCCGACATCATCAAGCGCGCGATGATCCGCATGCCCGCCGCGCTCGCCGCCGAGGGGCTGACCGGCACGCGGATGCTGCTCCAGGTCCACGACGAACTCGTGTTCGAGGTGCCCGACGGCGAAATCGCGGGGGCGACTGACGTCATCCGCCGCGTGATGGCGACCGCGCACGCGCCGGCGGTCGACCTGCAGGTTCCGCTCGGGGTCGAAGTCGGGACGGGCGTTAGCTGGGGCGACGCGCACTGAGGCGGATTTGACCGGCGCTCCGCTCCGGCCGCGCGAGCGCGTACCCGAGCCCGCCGCGCGCGCGGTCGACACCCCTGTGCGCGCTATTGTGCGGGGCCTGTTCGCATAATATTTCAAGGACTTGCACGCTCGTCGGTCAAACGGCGGTGCGGCGGATGG
>JBBSFF010000104.1:0-7046 GCA_038238995.1 Sphingomonadales bacterium | reverse complement strand
TCCCGATGGCGGGCTGTACGTCCCGACGACGTGGCCGACGTTGGCGAAGACCGACATCGCCGCGATGGCCGGGCTCAGCTATGTCGAGACGGCGGTGCGGGTCTGCACCCCGTTCGTCGGCGACGCGTTGACCGAGGGCGAGCTGCGCGACCTGCTGACGACGGCGTACCGCGGTTTCAGCCACGCCGCCGTCGTGCCGCTCAAGCAGCTCGACGACCGGCACTGGCTGCTCGAATTGTTCCACGGCCCGACGCTCGCGTTCAAGGACGTCGCGATGCAGGCGCTCGGGCTGTTGTTCGAAACCTTCCTGTCGCGGCGGACCGAGCATCTGACGATCATCGGCGCGACGAGCGGCGATACCGGCTCGGCGGCGATCCACGCGCTCGCCGGACGCGCGGGCCTCGACGTGTTCATGCTCCACCCGCTCGGCAAGGTGACCGACGTCCAGCGGCGGCAGATGACGACGGTGCAGTCGCCCAACATCTACAACATCGCGGTCGAGGGGAATTTCGACGACGCGCAGGCGCTGGTCAAGGCGATGTTCAACGATCCCGCGTTCTCCGGCAGATACCGGCTGGCGGCGGTCAATTCGATAAACTGGGCGCGGCTGATGCTCCAGATCGTCTATTATTTCTACGCCGCCGTCCGGCTCGGCGCGCCCGAGCGAACCGTCAGTTTCAGCGTGCCGACGGGCAATTTCGGCGATGTCTTCGCGGGCACTGTCGCGGCGCGAATGGGGTTGTCGATCGGCAAGCTGATCGTCGCGACCAACGTCAACGACATCCTCCACCGCGCGCTCAGCGCGGGCGATTATTCGGTCGGGTCGGTCGAGGCGACCGCCGCGCCGTCGATGGACATCCAGGTCAGCTCGAACTTCGAACGCCTGTTGTTCGACCTGTACGCGCGCGACGGCGCGGCGACGGCGGCGGCAATGACACGGTTCGAGGCGACGAAACGTCTCGACCTGACGCCGACGATGCAGGCGGCGGCGGCCGAGCTGCTCGTCAGCGCGCGCGTCGACCCCGACGGCATGGCGCAGGCGCTCCGCTGGGCGACGTCGGAAAGCGGCGAGCTGGTCGATCCGCATACCGCGATCGGACTGGCGGCGGCGCGCGGTCTCGCTGCCGTGGTGGCCGGCCCGATCGTCACCCTCGCGACCGCGCATCCGGCGAAGTTCCGCGACGCGGTCGAACGCGCGTCGGGCCAGCGCCCGGTGATGCCGTCGCGCGCTGCGGGGCTGTTCGACCGTGAGGAGCGGTTCGCGACGCTACCCGTCGATCTCGACGCGGTCGAGGCGTATATCGCCGCGCGGGCGACGGGGCGGTGAGTAAGGTGCTCGCCGTCCTTACGATAGTTGTCGTCATCCCCGCGCAAGCGGGGACCCATCTCCGGCCGTGGGAGATGGGTCCCCGCTTTCGCGGGGATGACGAAAGGGTTATTGTGTGACGACCGACCTCACCATCCTGCCCAACGGCGTCCGCGTCGTCACCCGGTCGATGCCGCACGTCGAGACCGTCGCGCTCGGGCTCCACGTCGACACCGGCGCGCGGCTCGAAACCGAGGCGACCAACGGCGTCGCGCACCTGCTCGAACACATGGTGTTCAAGGGCACCGCGACGCGTTCGGCGCGCGCCATCGCCGAGGAGATCGAGGACGTCGGCGGGTCGATGAACGCCTATACCGCGCGCGATATGACGGTGTTCCACGCGCGGCTGCTCGCCGGCGACACCGCGATGGGATTGGAGATGATCGCCGACCTCGTCCGCGCGCCCCGCTTCGATGCGGGCGAGCTCGAGCGCGAGAAGGCGGTCGTGCTCCAGGAACTCGGCGAGGCGCGCGACACCCCCGACGACATCGTCTTCGACCACCTCCAGGCCGCCGCCTACCCGGGCCAGTCGATCGGGCGGTCGATCCTCGGAAGCGAGGCGAGCATCGCCGCGCTGACCGCCGCCGACCTGCGCGACTGGCTCGCCGTCCAGTATCGCGGCGGGTCGTGCATCGTCGCGGCGGCGGGGAAGGTCGACCACGCCGCGCTCGTCGCGCTGACCGAGCGGCTGTTCGGCGACCTCGCCCCCGGCACGCGCCCCGATTTCGCCCCCGCCGCCTTCGCCCCGGGTGTCCACCACGACCGGCGCAAGTTCGAACAGGCGCACCTGACGCTCGGCCTGCCGGCACCGGGGCACCACGACCCCGATTTCGATGCGATCGCGCTGTTCGTCACGGCGGTCGGCGGCGGCGCGTCGTCGCGGTTGTTCCAGGAACTGCGCGAGGAGCGGGGGCTGGCGTACTCGGTCTATGCGTCGACGACGCCGTACGCCGACGCGGGGCTGTTTTCGGTCTATCTGGCGACGGCGAAGAAGGATGCGGCGCGGGCGATGGACCTCGCGGTGACGGTCCTTGCCGACACCGCCGCCGGGATGCGCCCCGATGAACTGGCGCGGGCCAAGGCACAGGTTCGCGCTGGGCTGCTGATGAGCCTCGAATCGCCGGGGGGCTGGGCCGAATATCTCGCGCGGCAGCTGCTCGCGCATGGGCACGTCAAGGCTCCCGTCGACCTCGTCGCTCGGATCGACGCGGTCGAACTCGACACCGTCCGCGCCGCCGGGGGGCGGATGATCGCCGGGCCGTATGCGGTGGCGGATGTCGGCGCGGCGGCGTTGAAGCGCGCGGCGTGAACCCCAGCGATCCTGCCTGTCATCCCCGCGCAAGCGGGGACCCATCTCCTGCCGCCGGAGATGGGTCCCCGCTTTCGCGGGGATGACGGTTTGAGCGGATCATGGACCTCGACATTCTCACCGCCGAGCCGTGGGCCGACTACGGCCTGATCGACTCCGGCCACGGGCGGAAGCTCGAACGCTACGGCCCGTACCGCTTCATCCGCCCCGAACCGCAGGCGCTGTGGTCGCCCGCGAGCCCCGACTGGGCGGCGAATGGCGAATTCGTCGGCGGGTCGGAGGAGGATGGCGGCGGCCGCTGGAACCTCGACGCCGACGTCCCGAACGCATGGCCGCTCGCGCGCGGGCCGGTCAGGTTTCGCGCGACCAACACGCCGTTCCGCCACCTCGGCTTTTTCCCCGACATGGCGGTGCACTGGGACTGGATGGCCGCGCGGGTCGGGGCGGGGAGCGAGGTGCTCAACGTCTTCGGCTACACCGGCGTCGGCAGCCTCGCGTGCGCGGCGGCGCGGGCGGCGGTCACCCACCTCGACGCGTCGAAGAAGGCGGTGTCGGCGGCGGTCGAGAACCAGCGACTGAGCGGGTTGGCCGACGCGCCGATCCGCTGGGTGGTCGACGACGCGCTCAAGTTCATGCGCCGCGAAGTCCGGCGCGGGCGGCGCTACGACGGCATCATCCTCGACCCGCCGAAATACGGGCGCGGCCCCGAGGGCGAGGTGTGGGAACTGTACCGCGACCTGCCCGAGTTGCTGAGCTGCGCGCGGAGCCTGCTCGACGACAAGTCGGCGTTTCTCGTGTTGACGGTGTACGCGATCCGCATGTCGGCGGTGGCGATCGCCGAACTCGCGGGCGAAGCGCTGGCCGGGCTGGGGGGGACGATCACGGCGGGCGAGATGACGATCCGCGAGGAGGCGCGCGGACGGCTGCTGCCGACCGCGATTTTCGTGCGTTGGCAAAGATTGCCAGTGCCGTAGCGGGGGCGTAATGTGCGTCTATGCCGATTCGCAATGTCAGTCTGACCGATTTCCACGACCGCGACGCGGAAGATGCGGGCAAACTCGCCCGGTTCGAGATGCTGATCGCCGAGGGTGAAGCTTCGTATGCGCGCGGCGAGTTTCAAGAAGTCCCCGCCGATGGTATCGGCGAATGGGTCGCGAGTTTGGGTCGCACAGGGCGAAGCCCGCCGCGTTGATGCGGCGGCAGATCAGTGTCGATGCGCAGCAAGACATCGCCGCACTCCTCGATTGGAGCCACAATCACTTCGGCGCTGCGGCCCGCGCCCGCTATGAACGGCTGATCGAACGCGGACTCGATTTGATTGTCGAACGCCGCGAACTCGCCGGTGGGCGAGTGCTGTCCGGAAAGGTCGAGCGGCGTCTCTATCATCTGAGGAACTGCCGCGCCGATCCGGTTGGCGACACGGTCGGCACGCCGCGGCATGTTCTGGTCTACCGGATCGTCGAACCCGATCTGGTCATTCTTGTCCGTGTCCTGCACGACGCGATGGACATGCCAGCGCACTTTGGCGACTGACTAACCCCGCCGCCGCGCTTTCGGTTCGTCCGCCGCCGCGACGTCGCTCCCCGCCGCGCGCAGGCCGCGCATCCGTTCCATCTCGCCCTTGAAGCGGCTCATCTCGCCGCCGCTCAGCGTCGTGCCGCCGGTGAACTTGATGTTGGTCGGGTCGACCGGCTTCTGGTTGACCCAGACTTCGTAGTGGAGGTGCGGCCCGGTCGACAGGCCGGTCGAGCCGACGTAGCCGATCACCTGCCCCTGCGCGACCTGTGCGCCGGGCTTGACCGCGAAGCGGCTCATATGACCGTACGCGGTCATCAGCCCGGGGTGGTGGAGCACCTGAACGTAGTTGCCGTGGCCGCCGTGCCAGCCGGCGAAGGTCACCGTGCCCGCCGCCGCCGCCATGATCGGTGAGCCGCTCACCGCGCCGAAATCGACCCCCTGATGGAGCCGCGAGTAGCCGAGGATCGGGTGCAGGCGCATGCCGAAGCCGCTCGTCTCGTGCGCGCCGTCGACCGGGGTGCGCATCAGGCCCTTCTTCGCGCTCTCGCCGTTGGCCCGGAAGAACATCGGGCGTCCGCCGTACGTCCAGCGCAGCAGTTCGACCGCGTCGCCGTGCTCGGGGTGGAGCGCGGCATAGATCAGCCCGCCGGTCTCGGTCTCGCCGGTCGCGGCGCGACGGTGTTCGACGACAACATCGAAGCGGTCGCGCCGCCCGACCTGGCGCTGGAGATCGAGGACATAGGCGAGGTTCTGGCGATAGTCGGCGGCCTGGCCGGCGGGTACTCCGGCGGCGCGCACCGCCCGGACGAGGTTCGCGCCGACGAGCCCGGTGACGCGAAGCGGGGTGTCGTCGACCGCGATCGGGATGCGCTTGAGGTCGAGCCCGCCGTCGGGCCCGCGCGCGACCTCGAGCCGCAGGTCGAATGCGGCGCGGAAGCCGAGGCTCGTCAGCGGGCGCGGCACGGTGCGGGTCTCGCGGCGGCCGAGAACGACGTCGACGCCGGTGCCCGGCGCGACGCCATGGACCGCACTCCCGACGAGCCGCGCGACCGTCGCCGCGTCATCGGCCCCCACCCCGGCGCGGCGGAGCGCGGGACCGATGCCGTCGCCGCGACCGATCCGCGCAGTCGTCTCGATCCGCGGGCGTTCGGGGATGTCGGTCAGCGCCTCGACCAGCCGGGTCGGCGGGGTGACGCGCCCGGTCGTCGCGCCCGACGCGAGCGGCGCGATCGTATCGGGGCGGGCGTCGTCGTACTCGACCGGGGTCAGCGTCGCGCGCGCGGTCACCGGCAGCGGCGCGATCCGGTAACCGGCGACCAGCACGGTCGCGCACAGCGTCGCGACGAGCCCGAGGCCGAGCCACCAGTCGCGGCTGCCGATCGCCTGGCCGAGGTCGACGCACAGGTCGAGGTCGGCAAAACGGTCGAGATCGCGGGCGAAATCGAAGCGCGGCGCGGTGTCGCGGGGTTTCGGCGCGCGCGGCAAAAGAATAACGCGGCCCGGTCGCATCGTCCCCACCGCCGCGCCGCCGGTGCCGCCGAAGCCGTTGATTTCCGGTTGATACAAGACCGAACCCCCGCTCTGTCGCTCACCGTACCCCGTGTCGCGGCGTTAATTCCAAGTCAACGGCGGGACGGCACGGAACCTGCCGCTATGCGGCGAAGCGGTGACTTCCAACGGTCACTTGAATCGCCCCGCGCGTCGTGTCATCACCGTGTCAGCCCATGGTCCGTCAAAGGATGCGATGAGCCGAGCAGAGTTCCGCCGCACGCCCGTCTTGTATCCGGGCTCCTCCGACCTCAGCTCGAGGTCATGAGCGGCTTGTTTCGCACTTCCGAAGTCGCCCCGGTCGGGGCTCGCGTGACCGCCGTCCTCGGCCCGACGAATACCGGCAAGACCTTCCTCGCGGTCGAACGCATGTGCGGCCATGCGAGCGGCATGATCGGCTTTCCGCTGCGGCTGCTCGCGCGCGAGGTCTACGAGCGCGTCGTCGCGATCAAGGGCGTGGGCCAAGTCGCGCTGATCACCGGCGAGGAGAAGATCGTCCCCGAAGGCGCGCGCTATTTCCTGTGCACCGCCGAATCGATGCCGTTGGACCGCGAGGTCGCGTTCGTCGCGATCGACGAGGGGCAGGTCGGGGCCGACCCCGCGCGGGGCCACGTCTTCACCGACCGTATCCTCCATATGCGCGGGTACGCCGAGACGATGATCCTCGGGTCGGAAACGCTGCGCCCGCTGATCCGTAAGCTGCTCCCCCGCGCCGAGATCATCACCCGGCCGCGCTTTTCGACGCTGACCTACGCCGGGCCGAAGAAGCTGTCGCGGCTGCCGAAGCGGACCGCGATCGTCGCGTTCACCGCGCAGGAAGTCTACGCGCTCGCCGAAATGCTGCGGCGGCACAAGGGTGGTGCTGCGGTGGTGATGGGGTCGCTGTCCCCGCGCACGCGCAACGCGCAGGTCGCGATGTACCAGTCGGGCGAGGTCGACTATCTCGTCGCGACCGACGCGATCGGCATGGGGCTCAACATGGATATCGCCCATGTCGCCTTTGCCGGCCTGTCGAAGTTCGACGGCAAGCGCCACCGGCGGCTGACGACGCCCGAGATGGCGCAGATCGCCGGCCGCGCCGGGCGCTATCAGAAGGACGGCAGCTTCGGCGTCGTCCAGCTCGGTCAGGACGCGGTGTCGACCTTCGAGGCCGAGGAGATCGCCGCGATCGAGGGGCACGTCTTTCCGCCGCTGACGCAGCTGACGTGGCGCAACACCCATGCCGATTTCACGACGCTGCCGCGCCTGATCGGCTCGCTCGACGAGCGCCCGCCGCGCGGCGAACTGGTCCGCGGCGACGACGCG
>JBBSFF010000103.1:0-7072 GCA_038238995.1 Sphingomonadales bacterium | reverse complement strand
GTAACGGATCACCGCCGGGTGCCAATTGTCCCCGCGTCCGTTCGAACTAAGTCAAGGGTCGCATGACGTCGAAGCAGCAGCGTTCACCGGTAAGCGGCCCTTGTGCCGCCCCGGCGCTGCGGCCGATCTCAGCCGCCACGCCCCCCGATTTCCGTACCTCGCCTGTCCCCGGCCGCGCGCGATCCGCGCCGGCCTTTTATTCGCGCGACCGCCGTCATGGTCTGACCGCCGGCCCCCCGCGCGCCATGGAGCAAATGAATGTCCCAGCGCATGCTGATCGACGCCCGCCACCCGGAGGAGACCCGGGTCGCCGTCGTCAACGGAACCCGCATCGAGGAATTTGATTTCGAGGCCGCCGAGCGCAAGCAGCTCAAGGGCAACATCTATCTCGCCAAGGTCACCCGCGTCGAACCTTCGCTCCAGGCGGCGTTCATCGACTATGGCGGCAACCGCCACGGCTTCTTGGCCTTCTCCGAAATCCACCCCGACTATTACCAGATCCCCAAGGAGGACCGCGACGCGCTGCTTCGCGAAGAAGCCGAACTGACGCTCGACGAGCACCACGACGAACCCCACGATCACGAGGGCGGCGAAGAAGGGGAGGAGGTCGCGGTCACCGGCGGGGCCGACGACGCCGGGTCCGACGTCCTCCGCCGCCAGCGGCAGGCGCTGCGCCGCCGCTACAAGATCCAGGAGGTCATCCGCCGCCGCCAGGTGCTGCTGGTGCAGGTCGTCAAGGAGGAGCGTGGCAACAAGGGCGCGGCGATGACGACGTATCTGTCGCTCGCCGGGCGCTTCTGCGTGCTGATGCCGAACACCGCGCACGGCGGCGGGATCAGCCGCAAGATTTCGAACCTCGGCGACCGCAAGCGGCTGAAGTCGATCATGGCCGACCTCCAGCTGCCCGCCGGGATGGGGGCGATCGTCCGCACCGCCGGGCTCAAGCGGACCAAGGTCGAGATCAAGCGCGACTTCGATTACCTAACCCGGCTGTGGGACGAAATCCGCGAGACGACGCTTGGCAGCGTCGCGCCGTGCCTCGTTCATCAGGATTCAGACCTCATCAAGCGCGCGATCCGCGACATCTACAGCCGCGAGATCGAGCAGGTGCTCGTCGACGGGCCCGATGGCTACGCCGCCGCATCGACCTTCATGCAGCTGCTGATGCCGAATCACGTGGCGAAGGTCGTCGAATACGCCGACCCGGTGCCGCTGTTCCAGCGTTTCGGCGTCGAGGCGGCGCTGTCGGGGATGTACCAGCCGGTCGTCCAGCTGAAATCGGGCGGCTATATCGTCATCAACCCGACCGAGGCGCTCGTGTCGATCGACGTCAATTCGGGCCGCTCGACGCGCGAGCACGGCATTGAGGAGACCGCGTACAAGACCAACCTCGAAGCCGCCGACGAGATCGGGCGGCAGCTGCGGCTGCGCGACATGGCCGGGCTCGTCGTGATCGACTTCATCGACATGGAGATCGGCGGCAACAACCGCCGCGTCGAGCGCGCGATGAAGGAGGCGATGAAGAACGATCGCGCGCGTATCCAGATCGGCCGGATCAGCTCGTTCGGGCTGATGGAAATGAGCCGCCAGCGGCTGCGCACCGGCGTCCTCGAAGCGTCGACCCACGTCTGCCCGATGTGTGACGGCTCGGGCTATGTCCGGTCGGTCGCGTCGGCCGCGCTGGCGGCGTTGCGCGCGCTCGAGGCCGAGGCGATCAAGGGCCGGGCGACAGAATTCTCGCTGCGCGCGGGGCTTGAGGTCGCGATGTACATCCTCAATCGGAAGCGCGCCGACGTCGTCGAGCTCGAGGAGCGCTACGGCATCGCGGTCGAGACGATCCCCGACGAGACGCTGATGGGGCCGAACTTCGTCCTCGACGCCGGCGGCCCCGCCCCGGCGCACCCGGTCGTCATGTCGCTCCTGCCGCCGCCGGTGAAGATCGACGACGACGACGAGATCCCCGACAGCGCCGAGGAACACGGTTTCGACGACGACGAGGACGAGGAGGCCGAGCGCCCCGCCCGCCGTGGTCGCGGTCGCGGACGTTCCGCACCGGTCGACGATGCCGGTGACGCCCCGGTCGACGACGCCGACAGCGACGATATCGACGACGGCGCCGCGCGCCCGGCACGCACCGACGACGCCAAGGCCGATGGTGATCGCGGCCGCGGCCGCCGCCGTCGCCGCCGCGGCGGCCGCGACCGCAAGCCCGAGGGCGACGGGGCCGCGACCGATGCCGAGGGTGTCGAGCGGGTGTCCGACATCGCCTCCAACGCCGATGTCTCGGTCACCGGTGACGATGCCGAGGTCGTGGCGGGCGACGGCGTCGCACCGATCGCCGCCGCCGACAGCGCGGGCGACGGTGAGGCCAAACGCCGCCGCCGCGGCCGTCGTG
The DNA here is from genome assembly GCA_038238995.1 of Sphingomonadales bacterium. Lineage (GTDB taxonomy): Bacteria > Pseudomonadota > Alphaproteobacteria > Sphingomonadales > Sphingomonadaceae > Polymorphobacter_B. The sequence continues at coordinate 4,677 of JBBSFF010000103.1, read as the reverse complement.
GCGGCCGCCGCCGCGAGGGCGGCCCCGCCCCGATCGATACGGCCGACATCGAGGTCGACGACGAAAGCCCCGATCTCGGCGACGCCACCGCCGCGGTCGCTGCAGCCTCGATGACGGCCGAACCGATCGCCGATGCGGTGGACGCGACCGACGGCGAGGTCCCGGCGAAGAAGCCGCGCCGCTCGCGCGCCAAGGCGGTCGCCGTCGTCGCCGATGCGGAGCCCGAGCCGGTCGCCGCCGCGCCGGATGCCGAGTCTGATACCGCCGCCAAGCCACGCCGTTCACGGCGCAAGGTGTCGGCGGAGGCAGCTCCCGTCGCCGAACCGGCCGCGCCAGCGGTCGTCGCCGAACCCGAAAGCTTCATCGAAACCGCGACGGTCGTCGACGAGCCGGTCAACCCGGCCAACGACGCGACGCCCGATGAGTCGGACGAACCCGCCGCTCCGCGCAAGGGGGGCTGGTGGCAGCGGACCTTCGGTAATTAGTTCCGACACGCGGCGGGGACTCGACAAGCTCGGTCCCCGCCCCGCACCATGACGCCATGGCCGCGACCCGATTCGATTTCGCCAACACTGCGGGCGACCGGCTTTCGGGCGTACTCGAAACCGGAGAGTCGCCGCGCGCCTATGCGCTGTTCGCGCACTGCTTCACCTGCGACAAGACCTCGCTCGCCGCGACCCGGCTGACGCGCGCGCTCGCCGGGCATGGCATCGGCGTGTTGCGCTTCGACTTCACCGGGCTCGGCGCGAGCGAAGGCGACTTTGGGCGCGGCCTGTCGGGCGATGTCGCCGACCTTGTCGCCGCCGCCGAGGCGATGACCGCGGCGGGCCGCGCGCCGCAACTGCTCATCGGCCATAGTTTTGGCGGCGCGGCGGTGCTCGCCGCCGCCGGGTCGCTCCCCGGCGTCAAGGCGGTGGCAACGATCGCCGCGCCGTTCGACGCCGAGCACGTCCTCGACCAGCTCGCCCCGGCGGCGCTCGACGCGATTGCAGGCACGGGCGGCGGCGCGGGCGACGGTGTGGGCGATGGGCGCGTGCCGGTGTCGATCGGCGGGCGCCCGTTCGAGCTCGGGCGCGCCTTCGTCGACGATGTCCGCGCCGCCCGGCAGGACGAGCGGATCGCAACGCTGCGCCGCGCGCTGCTCGTCCTCCATTCGCCCGTCGACGAGATCGTCGGCGTCGACAACGCGTCGCGGATTTTCCTGACGGCGAAACACCCGAAAAGCTTCGTCTCGCTCGACCACGCCGACCACCTGCTCCGCCGCAAGGCCGACTCCGACTACGCCGCGACGGTGATCGCGGCGTGGGCGAGCCGCTACCTCGAGCTCGAAGTCGTCGCCGACGCGCCGCCCGCGCACGGCGTCCGGGTCGAGGAGACCGGCGTCGGCCGCTTCGAGGTTCGCGCGGTCACCGCCGCCGGGCACGCGCTGCTGATCGACGAACCGCGCTCGGTCGGCGGCGGCGACGCCGGACCGACCCCGTACGACCTGCTCGGCGCCGCACTCGGCGCGTGCACCGCGATGACCTGCCGCCTGTACGCCGCGCGCAAGGAGTGGCCCCTCGACCGCGTCACGGTCGAGGTCGGCCATACCGGGCGAACCGCCACCGCACGCGACCGGTTCGTTCGCCGGATCGGTTTTACCGGTAAGCTCGACGACGACCAGACGGCGCGACTGCTCGAAATCGCCGAGCGGTGCCCGGTTCATCGCACCCTCGTCGCCGGCGCGGACGTGGTGACCGAGCCGCTCGGCGGCGACGGCGCGCTGTCCGACGTGCCCGACGACCATTGCCAACAGATGGACGCGACCTGCGGCGATTGAGCCCTGCGAAGCGCTGACGGTACGCCCCCTCGCCTTCACCCCAAGTTCAGCCTATTCGCGGCAGATGCCCGGCATGCCCGCCCGCCTGATCGCCCGTGCCGCGCTGTCCCTCGGCGCGCTAGCGATGCTGGCGGTGACAACGCCCGTCGCTGCGCAATCGATCCTCCGCGATGCCGAGACCGAGGCGCTGTTCCGCGACGTCGCACGCCCGTTAATCGTCGCCGCCGGGCTGACTCCAGCGTCGGTCCAGATCGTCCTCGTCGGCGACCCCGAAATCAACGCCTTCGTCTCGGGCGGGCAGAACATCTTCGTGTTTTCGGGGCTGATCGAGAATGCCGACAACGTCAACCAGCTCCAGGGCGTCCTCGCGCACGAGCTCGGCCATATCGCCGGTGGCCATAACGTCCGCTCGAACGAGGGGGTCGGCCCGGCGACGAGCATCTCGATCCTGTCGCTGATCGCCGCGGTCGGGCTTGCCGCGCTCGGCGCGGGCGATGCCGGGCTCGCCGCGCTCGGCCTCGGCACGGCAACCGCGCAAAGCCAATATCTGTCGTTCAGCCGCGATCAGGAAAGCCGCGCCGACCAGGCGGGCGCGACCTTCCTCGGCAAGGCGGGCGAATCGGGGCGCGGCAGCCTTGAATTCTTCAACAAACTGCTCGGCCAGGAATATCGGCTCGGGGTCAAGCAGGACAATGCGTACAACCGCACCCATCCGCTCGACGGGCAACGCATCGCGTTCCTCGAAGCGGTCTACAAGGCGTCCCCCGCGTTCGACACCCCGTCCGACCCGAAGCTCGAGGCGCGGTTCCAGCGGGTCAAGGCGAAGCTCGTCGGCTTTGTGGAGGAGTCGCCGCGGACCTTCCAAGTCTACCCCGAAAGCCTGAATACCGAGCCGGCGCGCTATGCCCACGCCTATGCCTATCACAAATCGGCGTATCCCGACGCCGCGATCGTCGCGGTCGATTCGCTGCTGACCGCGCACCCGACCGACCCGTATTACCTCGAACTCAAAGGGCAGATCCTGCTCGAATCGGGCAAGATCACCGAGGCGCTCCCGGTCCTGCGCGCCGCCGTCGCTGCCGCCCCGGCCGAGCCGCTGATCGCGACCCTGCTCGGCCACGCGCTCGTCAGCAGCGAGGACAGCGCGAGCTTCGCCGAGGCCAAGCCGTTGCTGCGAAAGGCGGTCGTCCGCGACCGCGAGAACCCCGACGCGTGGTATCAGCTCGGCGTGATCTACGACCGCGAAGGCGATACCGCGCGCGCCGCGCTCGCGACCGCCGAACGCTTCGACCTCGAAGGCCAGCCCAAGGAGGCGGCAGCGAATGCGCGCGTCGCGCTCAAGGGGCTGCCGCCCGGGACAACCGACTGGCTGCGCGCCGATGACATCGCGCAAGTCGCGCAGAACGACCTCGTGAAGAAGAAGCGCAAATGATCAACGGCATCCGCATCACGTCGGCGCTCGCGCTGATCCTCGTCGCGAGCTGCGGCGCGGGCGACCCGGCGGCGCGGATCGATACCAGGGACCGCGCCGCTATGGAGGCGATCGTCCGCGATTACATCCTCAAGCACCCCGAGATCATCCCCGAGGCGATCAACGGCATGCAGGCGCGCGACGTGACCAAGCTGCTCAACAGCAACCGCGCCGAGATCGAGACCCCCTTCGCCGGCGCGGTCGCGGGCAACCCGAAGGGCGACGTCACACTCGTCGAGTTCTTCGACTATGCTTGCCCCTATTGCCGCGCCGGCCACGCCGACGTTCGCAAGCTGATCGCCGACGACCCCAAGCTGCGCGTCGTCTACCGCGATTTCCCGGTCCTGTCGGAGGCGTCGGGCGAGGCGGCGATGGCGGCGCTGTCGGCCGCGACGCAGGGCAAGTATCTCGCCTTCCACGACCGGATGTTCGAGACGCCGGGCAAAGTCGAACGCGAGCGGACGATCGCGACGGTCCGCGCCGCCGGCCTCAACGAGTTGCGCACCGCGAAGGACCTGACGAGCCCGGCGCTGAAGGCCGAGATCGCGAAGAACCTCGACCTCGGCCGCGCGCTCGGGCTGACCGGCACGCCGAGCTATATCGTCGGCGACCGCATCCTGAGCGGGGCGGTCGGCTACGCCAAGCTCGCCGAGGCGATCGCGGCGGCGCGCGCGGCGAAGGCCGGGTGAACATCCCTGCCGGGGCGCCGCGCCTCGACGTCGCCCTCGCGCTCCAGCGGATCATCGGCGGGTTCTGGCACGACTTCGCGCCGATCGTCGTGCTTGGCTTCGGGATGGTGACGCTGCCCGGGGTCGCGCTGGCGCTCGCGGGCCATCACGCCGGATCGACGATCGTCGCGACCTTCGGCGGAATGCTGCGCGTTCTGTACGTCGTCATCGTCACGCACGGCGTGCTCGCGCGGATCGACGGACGACCGCTCGGTCCGCAAACGTTCGTCCGCGACGGCTTCATGGCGTCGCCGCGGGGGGTGAGCGTCGCGCTGCTGCTCGGCGCGGTCACGGTGCTGGCGATGGTCGGGCTGCTCCTCGCCGGGCTCGCGGGACCGTCGGCGCTGGCGATCCGCGCGGCGATCGTCGCGGCGGGGTTCGCGGGGGCGGTGGCGTTCGTCGCCGCGTTGCCGGTCGCGCTCGTCGAGCGCGTGTCGCCGGTCGCAGCGATGGCGCGGGCATTCGCGTCGACCCGCGGCAATCGCGGCGGAGTCGCGGTGGTGCTCGGCGTGTTCGCGCTGGCGGTGGTGCCGGCGCGGCTGGTGCTGGCGGCGACGGTCTACGGGCTTGGCGCGAGCGCGGCGCAGGTCGCCGCGGTCGATGCGGCGATGACGGTGATCAGCCCGGGATTGTGGCTGCTCGCGCTGTTCGATCTGCTG
>JBBSFF010000102.1:0-7097 GCA_038238995.1 Sphingomonadales bacterium | reverse complement strand
GAAGCGCGGCCCGACCGCCTGCCCGCTTTCGAAATGGTCGCGAATCCGCAGCGATACCGCCTTGATGTCGCGGACCGCGGTATAGTCGAGGCTCCGCCGCCAGACGAATGGTCGGATGCTCGCCAGGAAGCGCGCGCCGAGCGCGATGTCGCCCGCCGCCGCGCGCGCGCGAATAAACGCGGTCCGCTCCCACGTCTCGGCCTCGGACTGGTAATATTGCTCGGCCGCCGCGACCGGGATCGCGATCGGCGTGATCTCCGACGACGGGCGCAGTCGCAGATCGACGCGAAACACATACCCGTCGGCGGTGCGGTCCTGCATGATCGCGACCACCCGCCGGGCGATGCGGACCGCAGCTTCGGCGGTGTCCTCGCGCGGCCGCGCCGGCACCGCGTCGTACAGCAGGATCAGGTCGACGTCGGACGAATAGTTGAGCTCGTGGCTGCCGAGCTTGCCGAGCGCGATCGCGACGAACCCGGCGTTCGGCGCACTGCGTTCGGCGAGCGCGGCGGCGATCGCGGTGTCGAGCGCGCGATCGGCGAAGTTCGACAGCGCGGCGGTGATGCGTTCGAGCGGCCATTCGCCCGACAGGTCGGCGAGCGCGGTGATCAGCGCGACATCGGCCTTCGCGGTCCGCAGCCGCCCCTCGACCGGGGTCGCATCGTCGAACGCCATCGCCGCCGCGAGCGCCACGTCGAACCCATCGACCTCGATCCGCGCCAGGGTCGCCGCGCGCCGCCGGACCAACCCCTTGAGATAGGGCGAATTCGCGCTCGCGAGCGCGACGGCGTCGGTGAGCGCGGACAGCAGCATGACGCGACTGTGGCGGTTTGAGCTTCCGCCGTCACCCACCACCGCCGAAACTCGCTTAAACCTCGCGCGACGGCGTGGTAAGTTGTCGCATCGACGACGCGTGGGAGATCGAGATGGCAGCCGAAAACCAGGGCCCGACGAGTGGGCTGACACCGCATATCATGATCCTGAACAACCGCGCCGCCGAGGCGATCGACTTCTACAAGGCGGCGTTCGGGGCGGAGGAGCGGGTGCGGATGCTCGCCGACGACGGCATCCGGCTGATGCACGCGCACCTCGTCGTCAACGGCGCGTCGCTGCTGCTCAACGACGACTTCCCCGAGTATAAAGGGCCGGGCGCGACGCCCGAGGGGCCGCCCGCCGGCACCGTCCTCCACCTGCAGGTCGACGACGCCGACGCGTGGTTCGACCGCGCGGTCAAGGCCGGCGCGACCGTCCGCATGCCGCTGCAGGACATGTTCTGGGGCGACCGTTACGGCCACGTCGGCGATCCGTTCGGCCACGTCTGGTCGATCGCCACTGCGATCAAGCGGTAGGACGATGTATATCGACGGTTTCGTCATTTCGGTCCCGACCGCGAACCGCAGCGAATTTCTCGACCATGCGCACCGGATCGACGCGCTGTTCCTTGAATTCGGTGCGGTTCGCGTCGTTGAAAGCTGGGGCGACGACGTTCCCGTGGGGACAACGACCGACTTTCGCCGGGCGGTCGCGGCGACAGCCGATGAGACGATCGTGTTCGCGTGGATCGAATGGCCCGACAAGGAAACCCGCGACGCGGCGCAGGTGCGGATGCAAACCGACCCGCGAATGATGGGGACCCCGATGCCGTTCGACGGCAAGCGAATGATCTACGGCGGCTTCGAAGCTGTCGTCGAACTCGACCGAACTCCGCCGAAAGGATGAGCCCGTCAACTCACTGAGCGAGCAACCGAGGCGTGGCGTTACAGAGCCGCTTGTATCGGCGTCCAAACTGTCGGAAAATTTTACACTTTCGACATAGAGTTTATTGAAAAGCTAGCATTTCGGCCATTTTCGCGCTTGGCATCAAAATTGCTTCTCTGGTTCCGCAGCCCGGATGGAATGGGCAATTAGGAGCCTCGCAATGTCAATGAAGACCCTGTTTACGTCGATCGCCCTGGTCGGCCTGATCGGAACCGGCACCGCGGCATCCGCGGTCGACTTCGTCACCAACGGCGGTTTCGAGATGCTGACGAACGGCCCCAACCTTGGCAACGCCTATACCGATGCGGTCGGCTGGACTACGTCGAGCCCGAGCGGCAATTACGGCGGCAAGGGCTACGGCATCTTTTTCGGCGTCGGTGACGGCACTGGCTCGCCGACGGTGCAGGACAATAATGGCCCTGGTTCCCCGCCGGCATCGCTGTGGGGCCCGAACTACGGTTCCGCGAACGGCTTCACCGGCATCAGCCCGACCGGCGGCAACTTCTGGGCGTCGGACGCCGATCCCGATTATAATGTCGCGATTTCACAGACCCTCACTGGGCTGACGATCGGCACGACCTATCACGTCGGGTTCGACTGGGCCGGCGCTCAGCTGATTCTGCCGAGCTACGGCCTGTTCAATGGCCCGACCACCGAGGCCTTCACCGTCAGCTTCGACGGCCAGACGAAGTCGACCGCCATCGTCAGCATCGGGAGCCACGGCTTTTCGGGCTGGATGCACGAAAACTTCAGCTTCACCGCGACCAGCACCACCGCCGTGCTGTCGTTCCTGTCGGGCAGCGGCCCGCAGGGGCTGCCGCCGCAGGCGCTGCTCGATGGCGTCACGGTCACGATCCCCGAACCCGCCACCGGGGCGATGATGATCGCGGGCTTCGGCCTCGTCGGTTTCGCCGCGCGTCGCCGTCGGAACGTCGTCGTCGCCTGATCAAGCGTAAAAAAGGGGCCGCGTCGGGTGACCGGCGCGGCCTTTTTTGTGATCGGTCGGGATACCGACGTGGGTTCGGACCTAGCCCCGCGCGAGGCTGTCGACCTGGCCCATGATCTGGTTGAGCGGCGTGACTCCGCCCGCATCGGCGTCGAGGCGGCGCGACGGCAACAGGCCTTCGTTGAGGATGATCTCGAGCGCAGCGCGCCCGCGCGCGACCCGGCTTTTGATCGTGCCGACCGCGCAATTGCAGATCGACGCGGCTTCTTCGTACGCGAAGCCGCCCGCGCCGACGAGGATCAGCGCCTCGCGCTGCGCCTGCGGCAGCTGGAGCAGCCCGCGCTGCAGGTCGGACAGGTCGATCTGCCGGTCCTGCCCCGCCGGCATCGCCAGCAGCCGGTCGGCGGTGAAGTCGTCCCACTCCCCCTTGAAGCGCGCGCGGCGCATCTGGCTGAGGAACAGGTTCCTGAGGATGATGAAGGTCCATGCGCGCATATTGGTCCCGGCCTGAAACCGGTCGCGCGCCGCCCATGCCTTGAGCAACGTCTCCTGGACGAGGTCGTCGGCGAGGTCGCTGCTGCCCGACAGCGAGCGCCCGAAAGCGCGCAGATGCGGAATGACCTGCGCAAGCTGGGTCTTGAAATCGCCGTCCGACAGCGCCTCGGGGCGGACGTAGACCGCCTTTTCCTCGCCTTCGCCGAGCTTGGCGAGCAGGTCGGCGAACAGCGGTGGCAGTTCGGCGTCGGCGGCATCGGCGAAGGCGGTGCGCAGGTACGAGCCGATGTCGCGCACCGCTTCCGAATGCGGCGCGGGGGCCACGGCTTTGACGCGCGTGCTGTTGCGCGCCTTACCGGCGATATACGTCATGACAGGTCTCCGTCCCGCGCGCCGCGCATTGTTTCGGCGTCAGCGATAGATGATCAACAACGCGATAAATGCAATGACCACCACCGCGAGCGACGCGAACATGATGTTGCGATTGACCAGCGTCTTCGATCCCGCGCGCGCCTCGGTCGTGGTTTCGACGATCGGCGCGTCGGGTGCCTGGTCGGGTTCGTTCATCGCCGACCGCCCCTACGACGTGAAGCTGGCGGTCGAGTTGAAGAACAGCGCCTGGGAGATCGCCGCCTTGACCGTCGACCGCTGGAACGGCTTGGTGATCAGGAACGTCGGCTCGGGCCGTTCGCCGGTCAGCAACCGCTCGGGGAACGCGGTGATAAAAATCACCGGCACGCTGAATTCGGCGAGGATGTCCTTGACCGCGTCGATCCCCGAGCTCGCGTCGGCGAGCTGGATATCGGCGAGGACGAGCCCGGGCTTGGCCGACTTCGCGAGCGCCACCGCCTCGTCGCGGGTGACCGCGATCCCGGTGACCTCGTGACCGAGATCGTGGACGATCGATTCGAGATCCATCGCGATGATCGGCTCGTCCTCGATGATCAGCACCCGCGTCGCGGTCTGACGGTCGATCTCGGCGAGTGCCTCGGCGACGAGACTGGCGACGTCGGCCGGCGTCGCGTCGATCAGATACGCGGCATCGTCGTTGGTGAAGCCCTCCATCGCGGTCAGCAACAGTGCCTGCCGCGACAACGGCGTGATCGCAGCGAGCCGGTCCTGCGCGACGCGTTCGAACGCGGCCGCATCGGTCGGCTCGGGGGCGACATCGACGTTAGCGGTCGACCAGATCGCGTGGAAGGTCTTGTAGAGACCGAGCCGCGCATCGACGTCGCGCGGAAAATCGCCCGGCGCGCTGACGATCGCTTCGAGCGCCGCGCGGACGAACGCGTCGCCGTGGCTCTGGCTGCCGGTCAGCGCGCGCGCGTAACGGCGAAGATACGGCAGGTGCGGCGCAATTTCCGAAGCTAGCGACATCGATGGGTCCCTCGTTTGCTACAGCGTGTTCTATACGGGTCGGAAGCGCCTTAGCCGGTTGCGCGGAGAACGACCAGATGGGCGGTTTTTTTGTTTCCGGATTGTAACAAGCTTCGATAGACGACACGCTGCCGCAGGGAAATTTAATTGACGATGAAGCCCGTGAGCCCCCTCGACGCCGAAGACCAGCCCGATCCCTTCGCGCCTTCGGTCGAACGCGCCACGGCGATCGGCTCCCGTCTTCGCCAAATTTTCGATGAAGCTGCCGCCGAACCGATGCCACAGGCGTTCGAGGACCTGTTACGCAAACTGGGCTAGGTTCGACGATGGCCGCGACGATCAGCAAATCGAGCGAAAGCGCGCTGTGGCGGGCGCTGCGCGATTTGCCGCTGTCGGCGAAGGTCATCGTCTCGCTCACTGCCGTCCTGCTGCCGCTTGGCGGGCTGGCGACCTACGTCACGCTGTCGGCGTACCGGTCGTTGCTCGGTCACGCTGATCATGTCTCGTTGGGCCGCTGGGTCGGGCTCGCGCTGCCGCTCGTGATGTGGCTGGCGGCGCTGGCGATCGGCTGGCTGACCGCCGACCGGCTGCTCGTCAAGCCGATGACCGCGATGCGCGCGGCGGTCGAGCGCTATTCCGCCGGGGACACGACGATCCGGATCGGGAAGACCGATTATCTTTCGGCCGAAATGACCGCGCTGGCGGGGGCGTTCGACCGGCTGGCGTGCGACAGCGCGCGCCACGACGCCGCGATGCGGAGCGCGCTCGACGAGCAGAAGCGACTGACGCGCGAGGTCCACCACCGGGTCAAGAACAACCTGCAGATCGTCGCGAGCCTGTTGTCGTTGCAGGCGCGCGAAACCAAGAGCGCCGAGGTCGCCCGCGCCTATTCGACGATCCAGGCGCGCGTCGGTGCACTCGCGCTCGTTCACCGCTGGATGTACGATGGCGACGCCGCGCAAGGGGTCGACCTTCACGCGCTCGTCACCGACCTGTGCGCCAATATCGAGCAGGGCCTCGCCGCGAGCGAGGGAGTAACCCCACGGCTGCGTTGCGCGGTCGACCGGATCACCGTCGCGCAGGACACCGCGGTGCCGGTCGCTTTCCTGATCACGGAACTGGTTTCGCTCGCCGCGCGGACAAGCGCGCCGGTCCCCGCCGAAGTCAAGATCACCGCGACGACGGCAGCGGACCGGGCAATTCTGACGATCAGCGCGGCGGTTTTCTGTGACGATGCCCTCAGCAACCCGACCGACCCGACGGTGCGCATCATTACCGGCATGGCGCGCCAGATGCGCGCGCCGCTGGCGCATGATCCGCACGACTGCACCTATAGCATAACCTTCGCGGTGCCGCCGGTGGTGACTTAAAACAGCGCGTGCGCGGCGATGCCGATCGCGATGCCGGCACCGACCAGCGGCAGGGCGACCCACCCGCCCGGCAGCGCGCGCGCGCGCACCGCGAGTTCGGGCACCGCGAGTTCGGGGAGCGACGGGCCCGGCGGGGCGGCTCCTTCGACCGGAACCTGTGCGACGAGTTGCCGGAACACCCGCGGCAGCTGCGCCAGCGCGCGCATGCCGAGGACGAACGCGTCCGCCCCACGCGACAGCGGGCCGAGCTCGCCCTTCATCCAGTCGCGGACGAACGGCTCGGCGACCTCCCACATGTTGACGTTCGGATCGAGCGTCAGCGCGACGCCTTCGACCATCACCATCGTCTTTTGCAGCAGCAGCAGGTGCGGCTGGACCGCCATGTCGAAGCTGCGCGTGATCGCGAACAGCCCGTCGAGCAGGTTGGCGATCGAAATGTCGCGCGCCGCCAAGCCCCGGATCGGCTCGCCGACCGCGCGCAACGCGGTGGCGAACTCGCCGATGTCGTGGTGGGCCGGAACATAGCCCGCCTCGAAATGGATCTCGGCGACCCGGCGATAATTGCCGGTCAGCAGCCCGTACAGGATCTCGGCGAGATAGACGCGCGCGCGTCGGTCGAGCCGCCCCATGATGCCGAAGTCGATGACGCCGATCCGCGCGCGACCGTTCTCGCCTGGCAGGACGAACAAATTGCCCTGGTGCATGTCGGCGTGGAAGAAGCCGTCGGCGATCGCCTGGCGCAGGAAGCTCCGCACCATGATCCCGGCGAGCGCGCGGCGGTCGATGTCGAGCGCATCGACCGCCGCCCGGTTCGACAATTTGACCCCATCGATCCAGTCGATCGTCAGCACGCGGCGCGCCGTTCGCGCCCAGTCGATCCCCGGCACGACGAAATCGGGCTCGGCCGCCATCGCCGTCTTGAGCTCCGACGCCGACGCCGCCTCGCGCCGCAGGTCGAGCTCGGCCAGGGTCCACGCCTTGAAGCTGGCGATGATCGCGCGCGGGCGCAGCCGCCCGAATTCGCCACCTTGCGCCTCGAGCTTCGCCGCCGCCCATTCGTAGGTTTCCATCGCGCGGGCGAAATCGGCCTCGATGTCGGGGCGCAGCACCTTGACCGCGACGTCGCGCCCGTCGGTCGTCACCCCGCGATG
>JBBSFF010000101.1:0-7121 GCA_038238995.1 Sphingomonadales bacterium | reverse complement strand
CGAGCGCGAATTGTTCGGCTCGCCCAAGCAGGAACGCCTCGACCAGATGCGCGGGCGGACGGTGTGGCTGATCGGCGAGCATCTCGTCGACTATCTCGCAGAGGCCGCGCGCGCCTTCGTCGAACAGTGCCACGTCGCCAAGGTCGTGTTGATGACCCGCACCGCCGAGGGCGCGGCGGCGATCACCGCGAGCCTCGGCGACCTGCCCGCCGGCACGGTCGTCACCCACGTCTGCGACGGCGACATCGAGCCGTGCCTCGACGCCGCGCGCACCGTCTGGGGGGCGCCGACGACGATCGTGTCGACCCCTTTCGCCGGGCTGCCCGATACGCTGTTCGAGGTCGGCGACGCGCTCGCGCCTGAGGCGTTCGCGACGCTGATTGAGGATAATCTGACCCACCACTTTCGCGTCGCGCGCAAGGCGTCGCTGATCGACCATACCCAACTCGTTCTCGTTTCGCCCGACGTCGCGATGACGGCGAAAGGGCCGGCGTTCGCGCTCGCCAACTTCTTCAAGACGACGCTGCACGCGTTCACCGCGACCCTCGCGGTCGAAAACGAGCGGCTGGTCCACGATGTGCCGGTCAACCAGATCAACCTGACGCGCCGCGTCCGGTCGGAGGAGCCGCGCAACCTCGAGGAGCATCTCGAGGAGGTCAAGCGCTTCGCCCGCGCGGTGCTGCTCGCCGGAGCCCCACTCCCCGATGCCGAGGACAGCCGCTACCGCGCACGGATTTACCGGGGAACGTCGATCACGGTGTGACCCCTCGCCGAGGGAAGGGTGTCATGCTGGCGCAGGGGCGCCGATTAACCCTTCCTTAGTGGTCAAAGCAGTGGGATTTCGTCATTGACCAGATCAACGAAAAACCTTGGGAGTCGCCTGATGCCGCTGCACCGTGCCCTGCTTGCCGCCGCTGTATTTGTCGCCGGAGTCGCCGCTCCGGCGCTCGCCGCGCCGCAGCCGAGCCAGATCGTCGTGTTTGGCGATAGCCTCGTCGATGCGGGCAACGTCTTTTTGCTGACCGGCGGCTACGCTGCGACCAACACCTTCAATAACCCGTCGCGCGGCTATTTCCCCGGGCGCTTTACCAATGGGCCGGACTATACCGACCTGCTCAGCCAGCGGCTGTACGGGCAATTGTCGACGGCGGCGATCGCGGGCGGCAGTAACTACGCGTTCGGCGGCGCGACCTATGTCGCCAATGCCGATCCGGTTCCCGATCTCGCGGCGCAGTTCGCGCTCTATACCGCCGGGAGCATGATCTACGGGCTGACCGGGCACGCGATCGACCCGAACGCGCTCTACATCATCAATCTCGGCGGCAACGACGTATTCGCGCTCGAAAACCCGATGTTCCCCGCCGCCGCCGTCCCGGGGTACACAACCGCGCTAACGACCATCCTCGCGACGACGGTGCAGGCGCTCGACGCGGCGGGGGCGACGCGCATCCTTGTCACCGGCATTCCCAACCTCGATCCGACCGGCATCGCGGTCGACGCGCTGGTCCAGGCGAAGCTCGACATGATCGAGCCGGGGCTGACGAACGCGACGCTGCTGCGCTTCAGCTACCTCAACTTTTTCCAGCGGCTCGCCGCCGACCCGCTCCAGTTCGGCGTTGCGCCGTTCACCCTGCCGGGCGCGTGCTTCGACCACGTCTCGCCGCCCGCCCCCGGCGTGCTGCCCGACTGCAGCGGGTACTTTAGCGTCGACAACGTCCACCCGATCGCGCCGATCCAGGCCGCGATCTTCCGCGAAGTCGCGCACATCACGAGCATCGGCACCGTCCCCGAGCCCACGAGCTGGGCGCTGATGATCGCCGGCTTCGGGCTCGTCGGGACCGCGCTCCGCCGCCGTCCGGTGGCGACGGCGGTGGCCGCGTGATCGCGCCCATCGTTCTCGCCGCCGTCGCCGCCGTCACGCTGCCGGGGGGGACGATCGCGACGAACGTCAAGGTCGGCACCGGCGCGGTCGCGGTGGCGGGCAAGACCGTCACCGTCCACTACACCGGCTGGCTCTCGGTCGCGGGCAAGCGCGGCAAGAAGTTCGATTCGTCGCGCGACCACGGGGCCCCGTTCAGCTTCCCGCTCGGTGGCGGGCAGGTCATCGCCGGGTGGGACGCGGGCGTCGCGGGGATGAAGGTCGGGGGCAAGCGCGTCCTCGTCATCCCGGGGAGCCAAGGCTACGGCGAGCGCGGGGCCGGCGACGACATCCCGCCCAATGCGACGCTGATCTTCGATGTCGAATTGCTCGGCGTCAAATAAGGGTTGCGCGCTGGTCCCCCACTGCTAGCCAAGGGCCAACGCCACGTTCCGATGGCGCGGCGCGGGGAGAGACGGATGGCTTCGACCGAACGGCCCGAGCGCGTCGGGGGGCCATACGCGTGGTACGTGCTCATCGTCCTGATGGTCGTCTACGTCTTCAACTTCATCGACCGCTCGATTCTGACGATCCTCGGGCCGTATATCCAGAAGGACCTCGGCCTCAGCGACGGTCAGCTCGGGCTGCTGTCGGGAACGGTGTTCGCGCTGTTCTACGGGTTGTTCGGCCTCGCGCTCGGGCGGCTCGCCGACACGTGGGTGCGGACGTGGACGATCGCGCTCGGCCTGTCGATCTGGTCGGGAATGACCGCGTTGTCGGGGTTCGCGACGAGCTTCGGCGCGCTTGCCGCCGCCCGCGTCGGGGTCGGGGTCGGCGAGGCGAGCGCGTCGCCCGCCGCCTATTCGCTGATCGGCGACTGGTTCCCGCGCGAGAAGCGCGCGACCGCGCTGTCGATCTATTCGGCCGGAATCTATATCGGCGCGGGGCTTAGCTTCGCGATCAGCGGCGTCGTCGTCGACGGGTGGAACAAAGCGTACGCCGGGGGCGGCGCGCCGCTCGGCCTGTCGGGGTGGCAGGCGGCGTTCCTCATCATCGGCGTTCCCGGGCTGCTGCTCGCCGCGTTGGTTATGACACTGCGCGAGCCGCCGCGCGGCCTCGCTGACGGCATCCTGACCAAGGGGCCGCGCGAGCCGCACCCGTTCCGCAAGATGTTCGCCGAGCTCGGTACGATCATGCCGCCGTTCACGCTCGTCACGCTCCGCCGCTACGGTGCGTCGGCGGGTGTGGTCCGCGCGAACGCGATCGCGATCGTCGTCGCGGTTGTCGCGGCGATCGTCATGACGCGCTGGACCGACAGCCTCGTCCCCGCCACCAAGCTCAAGACGCTGTTCAGCATCGGAACGACCGCGATAACGGCGAACGCGGTGCAATGGGCGGCGATGGCGTTCGGCATCTACGGCGTCTTTTCGTGGGCGCAATCATTGTCGGTGCGCGACAGGCCGCTGTGGACGCTCGTCTGGGGCACTCCAGCGCTGCTCGCCACCGGGATCGCCGGAACGCTTATTTCGTACGGCAGCTATTCGGTCGGAGCGTGGATCTTCATCTACGCCTTCCGCACGCTCCACGCGACGCCGGGCGCGGCGGGCATCGCGCTGGGCGTCGGCGGAGCGATCGGCGGGCTGATCGGCACGTCGTCGGGCGGCATCGTCGGCGACGCGTGGCGCAAGCGCGATCCGATCGGGCGGCTCAAGGTGTCGTTGCTCGCTTCGATCATCCCGCTGCCGATCATGATCTACGGCTTCAGCACGACGTCGCTGACCGTGTTTTACGTGTGCTACGCCTTTTACGGGTTGGTCGGCACCTTCTATCTCGGCGGGATCACCTCGACGATGCAGGATCTGGTTCTGCCGCGAATGCGCGGGACGGCGGGGGCGATGTTCTTCATGGGGTCGACGCTGATCGGGCTCGGCAACGGCCCGTATGTTGTCGGACTGATCAGCGACGTGACCGGCGACCTGCGCTTCGCCATCCTGTGCTCGTTCGCCGGGGCACCGGTCGTCTGGCTCTGCATCGCGCTTGCGATGCGCTGGCTGCCCACCGCGGAGGCGAGCCGCGTCGAGCGCGCCCGTGCCGCGGGCGAACCCATCTAGGAGCAACGCCATGAAGATTGCAGACCTGTTTTCCGTGCACGGCAAGGTCGTCGTCGTCACCGGCGGCAGCCGCGGTATCGGCGAGATGATCGCGCGCGTCTATGTCGAGAACGGGGCGCGGGTCTATATCACCGCGCGCAACGCCGCCGTCTGCGACGGGCTCGCCGCCGAGCTGTCGAACTTCGGCGAATGCTTCTCGATTCCCGCCGACCTGTCGAAAATGGACGAAATCGAACGCTTCGCGGCTGCACTCGAGGCTCGCGAGACCCGCATCGACATCCTGTTCAACAATGCGGGTGCGAGCTGGGGCGCGCCATTCGACACCTTCCCCGAAAGCGGCTGGGACAAGGTCATCGACCTCAACGTCAAGTCGGTGTTCTTCCTGACGCAGCGCCTCGTGCGTCTGCTTGCGGCGGCGGGATCGGTCGACGACTTCGCCCGCGTGATCAACATCGGCTCGATCGACGGAATGCACGTCAGCGGCATCGAGACGTACAGCTATGCCGCGTCGAAGGCCGCCGTCCTCCATTTGACGCGGATGATGGCTAAGAACCTCGCCGCCCGCCATATCGCGGTCAACGCGATCGCGCCGGGCTATTTCCCGTCGAAAATGACCGCCGCCATTCCCGAGGAATGGGCGGCGGAGTCGGTGCGGGCAACCCCGATGAAGCGGATCGGCAACGCCGACGACATGGGCGGGCTTGCGATTTACCTCGGGTCGAAAGCGAGCGGCTTCGTCTGTGGCGCGGTGATCGCGGTCGACGGGGGGTATGCGACGACGGTTTAGAGCAGCCGGACCGAGCTGATCGAGTCGTTCGGGATCCCGTGGTTCTCGACCCAGTCATACAGCCCGGGGCCAAAGGGGTTCGACGCCGGATTCTCGAAGTGCCAGTCGCGAAAGAACTGCCACGTTCCATCGATGATGACGAACGACGATGTTCGGTCGTTGAAGAAGTTGTCGTCCGGGGCGTTGAGGTTGTCTTCGCTACGGAACAGATGCTTCTCGGCGCCGCGAAAGTTTCGGTGTTCAAACAGAACGAGATGAGCCATCGGGTTTCTCCAACTCAGGTTTCGCCCCCGAATCGGTTATTGCATATGATCGTTAGATAAGGATTGATCGGCGGCCCGTCACGACATCGCAATGCGTAAAAGTCGGGCAAATGCCGCGATGTTGAGCAGCAAAGCAGGCCCATGACGATTTCGCACCGCGAAATCGCCCGTTCACCGGCTGGCACGGCCTGTGCTAGGCTAATGCCAAGGGTGGACCTGCGCGCGTGAAAAAAATCGAAGCCGTTATCAAACCGTTCAAGCTCGACGAGGTGAAAGAGGCGCTCCACGAGGTCGGGGTCAGCGGCATCACCGTGACCGAAGCCAAGGGATTCGGACGTCAGAAGGGCCACACCGAACTGTATCGCGGGGCCGAATACGTCGTCGATTTCCTGCCGAAGGTCCGGCTCGAAGTCGTCGTCGACGACGACCAGGCCGACCGCGTCGTCGAGGCGATCGCCAACGCCGCGCGCACCGGGCGGATCGGCGACGGCAAGATTTTCGTCTCGGCGGTCGAATCCGCGGTCCGTATCCGCACCGGCGAGAGGGATTCGGACGCGATCTAATCTTACCTAACCACCGTCATCCCCGCGAAAGCGGGCACCCATCTCCTGACCTCCGGTGATGGGTCCCCGCTTTCGCGGGGATGTCGGCCAGAAGCAGAGCAGAGGGACAATCACATGGCCGAAACCGCAGCATCCGTCCTCGAAATGATCAAGGAGAAGGAGATCGAGTGGGTCGATCTTCGCTTCACCGATCCCAAGGGCAAGTGGCAGCACCTGACGATGGTCGCCGCCGTCGTCGACGAGGACATGCTGTCCGACGGCTTCATGTTTGATGGCTCGTCGATCGACGGCTGGAAGGCGATCAACGAATCCGACATGATCCTGATGCCCGACCTCGACGCGACGTATATCGACCCGTTCAGCGCGACGCCGATGCTTATCCTGATCTGCGACATCGTCGAGCCGTCGACCGGCCAGCTGTACAGTCGCGACCCGCGCAGCACCGCGAAACGCGGTGAAGCCTATCTGAAGTCGACCGGCATCGGCGACACGATCTACATCGGGCCGGAGGCCGAGTTCTTCGTGTTCGACGATGTCCGCTTCAAGCTCGGCTACAACGTCGGCAGCTACGAGCTCGACGATATCGAACTGCCGACCAACACCGGCACCAAGTACGACGAAGGCAACATGGGCCACCGCCCGCGGGTCAAGGGCGGCTATTTCCCGGTCGCGCCGATCGACAGCGCGGTCGACCTGCGCGGCGAGATGGTGTCGACGATGATCGAGATGGGCCTGCCGTGCGACAAGCACCACCACGAGGTCGCCGCCGCGCAGCACGAGCTTGGCCTGACCTACGGCACGATGGTCACGACCGCCGACCGGATGCAGGTGTACAAATACGTCGTTCACCAGGTCGCGCACGCGTACGGCAAGACCGCGACGTTCATGCCCAAGCCGATCAAGGACGATAACGGCAGCGGCATGCACACGCATCTGTCGATCTGGAACGGCGGCACGCCGCTGTTCGCGGGCGACGGCTACGCCGGGCTGTCGGAGATGGCGCTGTATTTCATCGGCGGCATCATCAAGCACGCCAAGGCGTGCAATGCGTTCACCAACCCGTCGACCAACAGCTACAAGCGGCTCGTGCCCGGCTTCGAGGCGCCCGTCCTGCTCGCCTATTCGGCGCGCAACCGCTCGGCGTCGTGCCGCATCCCGTACGGCACGGGGGCGAAGGCGAAGCGCGTCGAGGTCCGCTTCCCCGACGCGATGGCGAACCCGTACCTCTGCTATACCGCGCTGCTGATGGCGGGGCTCGACGGGATCGAGAACAAGATCCACCCCGGCCCGCCGATGGACAAGAACCTGTACGATCTGCCCCCGCGCGAGTTGAAGAAAGTCCCGACCGTCTGCGGCTCGCTCCGCGAGGCTCTCGGCGCGCTGGACCGCAGCCGCGCGGTGTTCACCAAGGGCGGGGTGTTCACCGACGACCAGATCGATTCGTATATCGAGTTGAAGATGCACGACGTGATGCGGCTGGAGACGACGCCCGCGCCGGTCGAATTCGATATGTATTATAGTGTGTAAGCGGCCTGCGAT
>JBBSFF010000100.1:0-7254 GCA_038238995.1 Sphingomonadales bacterium | reverse complement strand
GGTCGGCGATCAGGAAGCGGTGCTCCTCGCCGCCGACGACGATCGGCGAGGCATAACCCGGCCCGTACAGCCGGGCGATCGTCGCCTGGAGCATCGAGTGTTCGGCAGCGATCGGCAGCAACTGCTTCGGGTGGAGCGAGCGCGACACAGGCCATAGCCGGGTCCCCGAACCGCCCGACAGGACGACCGGAACAACGAGCGAGGGAAGGTCGGTCACCAAAGTCTCCATTGGTTAGTTGGTCACGTCGGCCCAATCGCGCTTGAAATTACCCGTTCGCATCGCGTCGACTGTGCCGATCAGCGGCTGGCGAACGATCAGTTGCGCGCCGCCGTCGCGGATCAGCGGATGATATTCGACCCCGATGCTGCTGCGGACGTGGCGCGTGTAGAGCAGGTCGAGCGGGACGGATAGGAAGAAGCCCTTGTCGAAACTACCCTCGCCGAATTGAGCTGCCGAGATATTGGTGAAAGTGGCGAACGCGCCGACGACGACGCCCGAATCGAAGCGTCGGCCCAGCTGCAACGTCGCGCCGAAGTCGCGCGCGAGATAGCGACCGACGCGCAGCGATGCGCCGACGTGGTTGCCGGGGAGATTGTAATAGGCCGTGACGAAGCCGGTAATTGTCCGATATTTGCGTAGATCGAACAACTGGTCGTAGCCGCGCTGCGCCACGTAACTGAGTTCGACACCTAACGAGAAGCCGGAATTATACGGTGCCCAGAGAACCTCTCCACCGACCCCGGCGAACATTTCCTCGAGCAGACCACCGTAGACATGCCCATAGATACTCGGCGCGATATTGAAATTATAGTCGCCTTGAAGATGGCTGATCGCCGTCTTGCCGCCGCTGAGATACTGGGCGATGTCGGTTCGGACGTGTGGCAGGACGCTGTCCGACACCAGCCGCAGCCGATTGAAATTGTCGGAAATATTGACCGTTAACTGACCGTCGATTCCGAGCCCGCGTCCGATCTGGACGCCGCCGTTAACTGCTGCATAAGCGTCGTACAACACGAACGCCTCGGGTCGGCCCAAGGTCGTTTTCAGCCCCGGTCGGAAAGAATAATAGAAGTGCGGGTACCCCTTGTAGATATCGCCCCGATAGTCGGCGCGATCGAGCCCATCCGGCGCCACCGAGAAGCTGGTCGCGTCGAGCAGCGCGCTAACTGGAGCGCCGCGCCGCTCGCGAACCGCCTCGATCAATCCCGCCCGCGGAACGGTGACCGTCATCGTCCGCACGCCGTTCTCGACGAACACGATCTTGAGTGACTGGTATTTGGCCGGCAGCACCGAATAAGCCGCGCGAGCGATCCGCCCGAGCCCGGTCGCGACATTGGCGAACCGCCCCTGTGTCACGAAGAGCTCAGCCGAAGCAGTGCCGAAATTGGCAGCGAACAGGGTGGTGCCCTGCACTGCGAGCGCGCCCTGGACCCGGGCACCTTCGCTCGGCTGCGGCGACACGACCGGGACCAGCGCGGCGGGGACCGCGGCGGGAGCGATAGCGGGCGTCGTTGCTGTTGGCTGCGGCACGGCGGCGCCGACTGGCCGGACAACCGGCGGTGCTTCGTCCCTGATCGGCGGAGCGGGGGGATCGTACTTGGGTGGCTCGGTTTGGCGGTTGAAATTGGTGGCGGCGGTAAAGGTCAATCCGACCTTGTCAACACGCTCGAAGCTTGCCGCCGCGTGCAGCCATGGGAAGATTCGGTAGTCGAGCGCGGCGTTGACCGGCGCACGGTCGCGCAATTGGTTGCCGAGCGCTTCAGACTGGTAATTATTCGGGTCGTATTCGACCTCCAGCGTCAGTCCGCGAATCGGTGTCGCATATTGGATCCCCCCGAACAGCCCCGCGCGGCGGCCCTTGAAGTAGGTGTTGCTGAATTGTCCCCCACTCCCGCTAAAGATCGGTCGATTATTGAAACTACTTGATATAAACGTCAGCGGGTTTCGGAGCGGGCCACGGGTCGCAAGATTGCCAAAACCGATACCGAAACTTGCATCGAACGGTCCGAAAGATTTATTGGCGACGAGATATTCTGAACTGAATAACCCCGTCCCGACGAAATCGCGCAGCCCGAGCGCGAGCGCCGGCCGCAGCCGACCCTCGCCAAGCAACTTTACTTTCACGTCGACCCCGCGATCCTTGTACGTCTGCAAACCGCTGAAGGTCGGAAAGGGCGAGTAGAGCCGGTTTCGAACTGACGAATAGCGCAGCGTCGCTTCGAGCCACGAGGTGGGCTGAAGCGTCAAGAAATAGCGGTCATAAGGAGCGACTTCATTATATCCGACAGTGAGCTGTCCGTCGGGTGAGAACCGAGCCGTTGGCGTCTGGATTAAGCCGACCCCGCCAAAATCATTCGTTAACGACGGGACAGGATAGGGGTCGAAGCGGGCGGCAGCGGCAGGCGTCGCCGCCACGAGGATCACGGTGCTCGACAGCAGCGTCCAACGAAATGATGGTGTGATCATGTAGGTCGAAACGGATCGGCGCGTCGTGGATCGGGCTTCGGTCACAATCGCAAAAACTCCTGCCCGCTTTTCAACGCCGGGACGAACCCATATAGCCCGTCCGATGAGCGCGCTACTATCACGCGGTGGTTTTGGCGAGCCGATTTGTCGGGCGTGAGTGGAGCTACCTATGGTTGATAGAGCAAATCGCCGATATCTCGTCGTGGCGCTGGGAGCGGCGATCCTCGCCTCGTGTGCTGGTTATCGTCAGGGATCGGCTTTTTTTGGCACTGTCACGGGATACCGGCCTGGCGGGAGCTTGACCGAAACGCGGGCCTATGCCGAACGCCTCCCGTATGCATCGATGCTCTTCTGGATCGAGGGTCATCCGCGCGACCTTGTCGTTCTTGGATCGTTCGATCCAAATGAGCGGCTGACGTGGTACACCGCCGAACGGCAGGCAATCACCACCTACGGCCCGTTTATCGTTGCGACGGTCGGTACGGAAGTCGAGCTTATCCGCACCGATTTCGGGCCGGGCTGGTCGACGGACTTGCGACAGCTGGTCGGCAGGACGCTCGATCGAACCACGGTCGTTGCCAATGGCAGTGAGGCTGTCGTCCACCTGCGATCGACCTTTCACGACGCGGGGCGGACGACGGTCAAGATTCTAGGCTCGGTCATGCAGCTGCAGCGGATCGATGAGTCGGTCCAGGCGAACGGCCGGACCCGTTTTCTTAACAGCTACTGGGTCGACGCCGAGGGCGCGTGCTTTAAAAGCCGCCAGGAAGTGCTGCCGACGCTCCAGCCAATCAATATCGAAATCTTGAAATATCCAGCGCAAGCATAGCGTGTAACAAAAAAGCCGCGACACGCACGAGGTGCCGCGGCTCTTGCGAGTGTATTAAACTTAGCGAGTGGCCGTCGAGGTCGAGGTCGAAGTCGAGGTCCGCGTAGACGTCGAGGTCGAGGTCGTGGTGGGCGTCGTCGCGACGGGCGTGGTCGACGTCGCGACCGGAGGCGTTACCACAACCGGCTTGCTGGTATCGGCAAGACCGTCATTTCCACCGGTCGTCGCAACCGCGATGACCGCGATGAGGATGCCACCGACGACAATGCCGCCGTACAGGTTGCTCCGCGATTGCTCGGAAGCCTCTTCCTTGCCTGCAGCGGTGCCGGTCTGGGCATATGCGCCAGCGGTCTGGACGAGAAGGAGCGAACCAACGGCCGCTTTCAACAACAAACTCATTATTCTCTCCATCGAAAGGGACACGTAAGCTATTTGGCTTCTAGCCCATTGAAACGTGAGCTCAAGCACAAAGTTCATCGCTTCGAGGCAAACGGCATTTCGACTGTCGCCTGTGGCCTCGACGAAACAGTGCTGTCCTGCGAAAGCAGGATCGGGCGATGTCGGGCGCCTGCGACCGAGCGGGGATCGTGGTGAAGTTGCGGATCGCATTGGTGGTGTTGTCGATGGCAGGGTTCCCCTCTGCGGTATCGGCGGGACCGTTCGCCGATGTCGGTGATCGCCAGCTCCGTCAGGATGTTGATCTGCTCAAGGCGGCGGGCCTTATCCGTGGCCCCGTCGATTCGTGGCCGTTGCCTTGGGTCCAGATCGACGGCGGGCTCGACGCTGCCCGCGACGGCCGAACGCTCGACCCTTATCTCGCTGCCGCGATCGCGCGGCTCGAACGGCTGAGTGACCTCGCCACTCAACGCACCTCGATCGACGCGCGGATCGATGCGACGAGCGGGACCGAGGTTCATCGCGATTTCGGCCAAGCTGCCCGGGCGAATATCGATGCGTCGGTGCACGGTAACCTCAACCTGGGCGCAGTCAGTATCGATGCCGGCATCGGCGCGCGCTCGGAGCGGTCGGGGCAACGCTATAACTTCGAGCCGAACCAAGTCGCGGTGACCATCGGCAACGTCGCGATCTATGGCGGATATACGCCCATATGGTTTGGTCCGGGTCATGACGGCGCTCTGCTGTATTCGAATAGCGCGCGGCCGTTTCCCAAGATTGGGATCAAAAAACTGCTGCCGAGTGCCTTCGACGCGCCGGTGCTGCGCTGGTTCGGGCCGTTCCGCTTCGATTTCTTTGTTGGCATCCTCGATGGCAAGCGCGACTTCCGCGACAGCGCCAATATCGGCACGCGGGTCAGCTTCCAGCCAGCCCGCGGCGTCGAAGTCGGGCTCAACCGGGGGCAGCAGCTGTGTGGCGAGGGGCGGCCGTGCGGCTTCCACCAGATCGCCAATTCCTTCATCGGTGCCGGCAGCGGCGGCGGTAGTCGCACGGATTATATCCGGCAGCCGGGTAACCAGCTCGCCGGCTTCGACTTCAGCTACACTCGCCGGTTCGGTGCCATCGCGGGCAAAGTCTATGTCGAAGCCGAAGCCGAGAACTTTGCTAATGTCGTCCTCAAGCAGTTTGGCCGCCAAATCGGCACGACGTGGTCGGGGCCGTGGGGGCGCAAAGGTGCGAGCTGGCAGGCGAGCGTCGAATACGCCGACACTCTCGCCGCGCAAATCCTCAGCGGCACCCCGCTGCAAGTCGGCGGCGCGACCTATCCGGGGTCGCTGTACAACAACACGCTTTATTTGGACGGCTTCACATACAAAGGTCGGCCCATCGGCTATTGGACGGACGCGGACAGTCGCAACCTTGTCGCCGCGTTCTCGGTAACCGATTCGCGCAACCGCCGCTGGTACGGCTCGATCAACGCGGTCCACCTCAACATCACCGGCATCTCGGGGGTCACGACCGGCCCGTATGGCCTGTATTCGGGCAGTATCGGCAACCGAATATCGCCCGATGCGGAAAAGTTCGCGATCGGCACCGCCGGCGTCGAATGGCCGACCCGCTTCGGCGATATCCGATTGGAGACGCGGTATCAGACTGATACGCCCGGCACCCCGGGGCGGCGGACCGGGCGCGTTCAGATCGAACTGGGGTTGCGACAGCGATTGTAATAACGCAACCCGCATTGCTACCATTCGTTAGGTTATCGCTGCAACATTACCGTAAGCGCGTAGCTTGGCTTGCGTTGTGCATTGGGAATTCGACGCGTTTGTGGATCAGCCGGGAAATTGGAAAGGCGACAGCAAGGTTGGTACCTTTCAATGTCAATGACCGATCCGAGGATCGATAGATAATGCTTTGATCAGCCAAATACCGTAAGATATAAATTCATAGGACAGGTCGGTGGGTAGTCGATATCTTAATACAATTACTTGCTGATACAAGCGAGCATAGTCGAATTGACGACGTCTGGCACTGGCCCTATCGCCTTGAGCCGGCCCGCATCGCCCCAGAAAGCGAGCGGTTCATAATCCGGATACGGGAGACGGCCGAGGTCGAGGTCGATCGACCATCGGTTCGCGACGAGCCAACGTTCGACGAGGGCGCGAATCGCGACTGGTTCGCCCGAACAGACATTGACGACGCCGTCGTTCGCAGCGCGGCAGGCGAGCGTCGCGAGATGCTCCGCGAGGACGGCCACCGGCAGGTAGTCGCGAAGTTGTTCGCCACCAGACATCGGAAAAACTGTGTCGCCGCGTGCGACCGCGGTGGCGAGGAGCGAATAAAGCGATGTCGGCGCCTGACCCTCGCCCCACAGGTAAAACAATCGCGCCCATGTCAGGGTGAATCGTCGGTCGTGCTGGAGGAATTCAAGTTGTCGCAGCAGGGTCAGCTTGGCGAAGCCGTAGGGGTTCGTTGGCTCCCCCGTGAAGCTTTCCGCCAACGGGCCGCTCGCCATCCCGTACTCGTAGCAAGTTCCGGTGACGACCAGCGAAGGCAGGCCAGCGTCGACCAAGGCCCGTAGGAAGGCATATTGCGCGGGGAGCTCGACCTCGAAATGGCGGCGCGCCCGATAGTTTGGCAGACCCTCCCACGCGAGGTGGACAACGACGTCGGGCGCGCCGAGCCGCGCGTACGCAATGGCGGTCGATTCGGTGAGGTCGAGTGCGACGTGGCGCACGCCAGCGGGCAGGTTGGCGGCATGCGACGCGTTGCGCGACGACGCCGTCAGTTCAACGCCGGGCCGCGTCGCTAGCGCGGCAACGACATGCCGCCCGATAAAGCCGCTGGCGCCGGTGATCGCGATCTTCATCGGACGGCGATCTCCGGCACTGCCGTCACAAAGCGCGCGCCCCATTCGCGGGCGTAGTCGAGTTGGACGACGATCTCGTCGCGCAGATTCCACGGGAGGATCACAATATAATCGGGGCGCGCTGATATCAGATGCGCTTCGTCGACGATTGGAATGTGGCTGCCCGGCATGAACTTGCCCCGCTTTGACGGGCTCCGATCGACGACCCACGGCAACAGATCGGGGCGAATGCCGGCGTAGTTGAGCAGCGTGTTTCCTTTTGCTGCTGCGCCGTAGGCACCGACGGTGCGCCCTTCGCGCTTTGCCGCAATTAGGAAGGCGACGAGGTCGTCTTTGATCCGGTCGGCGCGCGGCTGAAACGCGGCGTAGTAGCCGGTTGTGGCGATCCCAGTATTCGTTTCGGCGATGATTGCACGTTCGAGCCGCTCTGTCCGCGGACGCTGGCCGGCATCGGTGCGTTGGGCGAATACCCGCAGGCTCCCGCCGTGGGTGGGAATCGGCTCGACATCGAACACCGACAGGCCGTTCGCCGTGAAAATTGTCTGTATCGCCGTCAGCGATAGGTACGAGAAATGTTCATGGTAGATCGTATCGAACTGCGCGTCGGCGATCATGCGCGCGAGGTGGGGGAATTCGAAGGTCGCAACCCCCGTCGGCCTGAGCAAGCAAGCAAACCCGGCGGTGAAATCGTTG
>JBBSFF010000099.1:0-7420 GCA_038238995.1 Sphingomonadales bacterium | reverse complement strand
TGCTTCCCTCCCCCTCGAGGGGGAGGTAGAAAGCTAAGGCGCCTTCGACGCTAGAGCACCCCATGCGTCATCCCCGGCAGAACATGCCGTGCGAACAGATCCGCCTCCGCCGCCTGCGGATAGCCGCTGAGGATGAACGCCTCGATCCCCATCGCCTGGTACGCCTTGAGCTTCGCCAGCACCTGGTCGGGGTCGCCGACGATCGCCGCGCCGCAGCCCGAGCGCGCGCGGCCGATGCCGGTCCAGAGATTGTCCTCGACATAGCCCTCGCCGCCCGCCGCATCGCGGAGTTCGGCCTGGCGGCGGACCCCCTCGCTGGTGGCGTCGAGCGACTTGGCGCGGATCGCGGCGCCGGTCGCGGCGTCGAGTTTCGACAGCAGGCGAGTGGCGGCGTCGCGCGCCTCGGCCTCGGTATCGCGGACGACGACGTGGACGCGGTAGCCGAACCTGAGCGTCCGGCCGTGGTTAACGGCGCGCGCGCGCATGTCGTCGAGGATTGCCTGCACCGCGGGCATCGTGTCGGGCCACATCAGATAGACGTCGGCCTGTTTCGCCGCCGCTTCGCGCGCGTCGGGCGAGAGGCCGCCGAAATACAGCGGCGGGCACTTGCCGCTGACCGTCGTCGCCCCCGGTGGATGGAGCTTGAGCTGCCAGTGCTCGCCCTTGTGATCGAGCGGTTGGCCGTTGAGCAAGGTCTTGAGGATGCTCATCAGCTCGACCGTCCGGGCGTAGCGCGGCGCGCTCGCCAACGTCTCGCCGGGCATGTCCGACGAGATGATATTGACCGTCAACCGCCCGCCGGTCATCCGGTCGAGCGTCGCGATCTGCCGCGCGAGCTGCGGTGGCCACGTCTCACCGACGCGCACCGCGAGCAGCAGCCGGATGCGCCGCGTCAGCACCGCGATCCCGGCGGCGAACGCGGTCGCGTCGATGCCGAGCGCGTATCCCGACGGCAGCAGGACATTGTCGAACCCGCCCGCCTCGGCGGCGAGCACGATGTCGCGGCAATGTTCCCAGCTCGATTTCAGCTTCGGGTCGGGGACGCCCAAGAATTCATAGTCGTCGTCGCACAGCGCCGAAAACCAGCTGACCTCGCAGCTCAAGGCAGCGACTCGCCCATGCTCGCCTGCAGGATCGCGTACCACTCCTGCCGCTCGAAACGCACCGTGTACGCGTCCGCCGCCTCGGCGATCCGCGCCGGGTTCTGGCTGCCGACGATCGGGATCGGCTTCGCCGGGTGCGCCATGATCCACGCATACGCCGCCGCCGCGCGGCCGACCCCGTATTTATCGGCGTGGGTGTCGAGCGCGACGCGCGTCGCCGTCGTCCGGTCGTCGGCGGCGTCGTTGCCGCCGAGCCGCCCCTGCCCCAGCGGCGACCACGCGAGCACCGCGAGACCGTATTTCATCGCCCGGTCCATCGTCCCGTCGAACAGCGGGGCGGTCGCGAGCGCCGAGAATTCGGGCTGGGTCGAAACCAGCGGGATGTTGAGGTACGAATTGAGCGCGCCGGTCTGCGCGGGCGTGTGGTTCGACACGCCGACGCTGACGATCTTGCCTTGCAGCACGAGCTCCTCGAGCGTCGCGGCAACATCGGCGGGGTGGGCGAGCAGGTCGGGGCGGTGGATCTGCCACAGGTCGAGGCGTTCGGTCCGCAGCCGCTTGAGCGACGCCTCGACCGCTTCGACGATATACGCGGGCGACGAGTCGTACGGCACGCCCATGCGGATGCCGCCCTTCGACGCGAGCACCATCTTGTCGCGCAGGCCGGGTGCCTCGGCGAACACCCGCCCGAGCAACACCTCCGCCGCGCCGAAAGGCTCGTCGTTGTCGGGACCGTAGATGTCGGCGGTGTCGAACAGCGTGATCCCGGCTTCGAACGCGGCCTCAACCCGGGCGCGCGCGGCGGTGACATCGTCACCGGCAAACCGCCACATGCCCCACGCGAGCGGTGAGACGAGCATCCCGGACTTGCCGAGGAGGCGGGGTTCGGACGAAAGGATGATTTCGGTCATGCACCGGCTTTTGGCACAGGGACGCGACGAATGGGAGATACGATCCGCTGGGGCATCGTCGGCGCGGGAATGATGGCGATCGAACACATCGCCAACCTCAAGCTGACCCCGGACAGCCAGATCGTCGCGCTGGTCGACCCGGTGCCGACGTCGATCGCGCGGGCGCAGACGGCGATCGGCGCGCCGGTCGCGGTGTATGCCGACGCGGCGGCGCTCGCGGCGAGCGGCACGGTCGACGCGGTGCTGATCGCGTCGCCGAACTTCACCCACCACGACGTGCTCGGACCGCTGCTCGACGCGCGGATCAATATCCTGTGCGAGAAGCCGCTGGCGACGACGCTCGCCGATGCGCGCGACATCGCCGCGCGCGTCGCGGGGTACGACAAGGTGTTCTGGACCGGCATGGAATATCGCTACATGCCACCGGCGGCCGAGTTCATCGCGCAGGTCCATCGCGGACGTGCGGGCAAGCTCCAGATGCTGTCGATCCGCGAGCACCGCTTCCCGTTCCTCGTCAAGGTCGGCGACTGGAACCGCTTCAACCGCAACACCGGGGGGACGATGGTCGAGAAATGCTGCCACTTCTTCGACCTGATGCGCGTGATCGTCGAAAGCGAGCCGGTGCGGGTCTATTGTTCGGGGGCGGCGGGGGTCAACCACCGCGACGAGAAATACGGTGGCGAAGTCCCCGATATCATCGACAACAGCTTCACTACGGTCGATTTCGCCAACGGGGTGCGGGCGATGCTCGACCTCTGCATGTTCGCCGACGGGGCGGAAAACCAGGAGGAGATCGTCGCGGTCGGCGACAAGTCGCGGCTCGATTGCCTGATCCCGGCGGGCGAGATCGTGTTCTCGCCGCGCGTCGGCTTCATGAACCCGAAGGCGGTCGAGCGGATGCATGTCGCGGTCGACCCGGCGGCGCTGAGCGCGGGACAGCATCACGGCGCGACCTTCTACCAGCACCGCGCCTTCGCGGCGGCGGTGCGCGGCGACGGCCCGGTCGCGGTCACCGCCGACGACGGCCTGCGCGCGGTGGCGATGGGGCTCGCCGCCGAGACGAGCGCGCGTGAGCACCGGGTGGTCGAGATGAGCGAACTGGGGCTGTAGCCACTTCGCCACTCCCCTGAGGGGGGTAGAGTTGTGTGACACGAAAGTGACATCCCTCCCTGGAAGATAGTCTTTCGCACCACAGCGAATTGCTTTCGCGATCAGCCGCGACCAAGAGGACACCGCAATCAGGTGGCAAAGCCGCCGGTCGTTTGGGGGAGGACGTTCGATGCCGCTGCGCTCGTTGATGTTGGCCGGAACCATGTTCGCGGTCGTGCCGCTCGCTGCCACCGCGCAAACCGTCGCCTCGGCCCCGGTCGCGGCGGCCGACGATGTCGGCGCCGACATCATTGTCACCGCGCAGAAGCGGTCGGAGCGGTTGCAGGACGTGCCGGTCGCGGTGTCGGTGCTGAACGGCGCGGCGCTCGCGGCAACCGGCAAGGTCAACCTCGAAGGCGCGCAGTATCTCGTGCCGTCGCTCAACTTCCTGAAATCTGGGACGACGCTCAACCAGTCGCTGTTCCTGCGCGGCGTCGGCACCGCGACCTTCTCGATCGCGGGCGAGCCGTCGGTGTCGACCGTCCTCGACGGCGTCGTCCTCAGCCGCGCCGGCGAAGCGTTCAGCGACTTGGTCGACGTCGAGCGGATCGAGGTCCTTCGCGGGCCGCAGGGGACGCTGTTCGGCAAGAACGCGAGCGCGGGCGTGATCAACATCGTCTCGGTCAAGCCCGGCGACGTCCTTGGCGGCTATGTCGAGGGCAGCTATTTCAGCGAGGCGGAATACCGCGCGCGCGCGGCGATCGACGTCCCGTTCTCGAAGACGGTTCGCGCCCGGATCAACGGCTTTTACGAAGACTATAAGGGCAACATCTTCAATGCCGCGCCGACGGTCAACCGCAAGGTCAACGGCTTCACCCACTACGGCATCCGCAGCATCGTCGAGGCGGACGCGACCGAAACATTTAAGCTGACCGCGATCGCCGACTATCACCGCAACGACGATGATTGCTGCGCCGACGTGATCGCGACGCCGCCGCTCGACGCGAACGGCAATGTCGTCGCCAACCTGTCGACCGCGGCGCTGCCGACCCCGCGCGGCGTCGACAGTCGGACGATTTCGCAGAACCTCGTCACCGCGACGAAGGAGACCGGCTACGGCTTCTCGCTGCAGGGCGACCTCGACCTCGGCGATTTCGTCGTCACGTCGATCAGCGCCTACCGGAATTACAAGAACGAAGAGATCCGCGACGGCGATTTCCTGCCGCAGGCGTATCTCGGTTTCAACCAACTCCACGACGACGGGCCGCAGACCGGGCGGACGCTGAGCCAGGAACTCCGCCTGACCTCGCCCGCCAACAAGCCGCTGACGTACGTTCTCGGGGCGTTTTATTCGAACGCCAAGTCGGAGCGGATCTTTACCCGGACCGACCAGGTGTGCAGCGCGCTCGTCGCGCCCGCGCCGACCGTGCTGACGCCGTGCACGAGCTCCCTCGCCGGACCCTCGACGTTCCCGAAAGCGTCCGCCGACTTCGGCTCGACCTTCGAAAACCTCGCAGTGTTCGGGCAGGGCACGCTGCGCATCGTCGAGGGGCTTCGGCTGATCGGCGGGCTGCGCTACACCCACGACAAGGTCGACGTTTTCCACAGCCGGGTGACGACGCTCGCCGGTCCGGGTATCAACCCAAGCTTCGACGCGGGCGTCTTTGCCGGCGGCGCGGCCAACGGCATTCCGTTCCGCGCCAGCACGTCGAAGGACAATCTGTCGGGCAAGGGCGGCGTCCAGTACGACATCAGCCGCGGCTCGACGGCGTATGCGACCTTCGCGCGCGGCTACAAGGGCCCGGCGTACAACGTCTTCTTCAACCTGACCGCGACCGGCACCAATGTCATCTCGGCCGAGACGTCGGACGCGTACGAGGTCGGGCTGAAGAACACGCTCCTCGGTGGCAAGCTGACGGTCAACCTCGCCGCTTATTACGCCAAATACAAGAATTTCCAGGCGAACAACCCCGACCTCGTCGCCGGCGTCGTCGTCACGCGCTTTACCAACGCCGGCGACGTGTCGACCCGCGGCGGCGAGCTCGACCTGCTGTATCGCCCGGTCCGCGACCTGACCGTCAGCGGCGGCGTCGCCTACACCGACGCGCATGTCGACGCGTTTAAGGTTCCGGTGGTCGCCGTCGGCGCGCCCGCCCCGGCGGTCATCGCCCCCGGCACGCCGCTCGGCTTCGCGCCGAAGTGGAAGGGCAGCCTCGGCGCCGACTACCGCATCCGGTCGAGCGGTTTCGCCGATTTCTTCGTCGGCGCCCAGGGATCGTTCCAGTCGAGCCAACTCGCGCTATTCGCCGCGAACGCCGTCCAGCGCCAGTTGGGCACGATCGGGGCATACGGCCTCGTCAACCTGAGCGCGGGCATCGTCGACCACGCCGACAAGTTCAAGCTGACCGTCCAGGTCCGCAACCTGTTCGACAAGGCGTTCGCCGCAGCGATCACTAACGGCGGCCCGGGCGGGTCGTATCGCTACCAGATCCCGCGCGATGCCGATCGTTATTACGGGGTGACGGGACGGCTGAACTTTTAGGCGCAGCGCGGCGGCGGTCAGCAAAGCGAACGCACTTCGCGGTCGTTAGCTGGCCGCCGACTCGCGCCAGCCCGGACGGCGGGGCGGGGGCGACCGCCGCCGAACGCGGCCGACGCCAGCGCGGGGGTTGCCCGCGCTGGCGCCTTATGCATGGCTCGGCCTGATCACCGGCAGCAGCACCTGAACATACAGTGTCGCCGCGAGGTACGCCCCCGCGCAAATCGCGAACATCGGCCAATAGCCGTGCCCCGCGCCGAGCGACCAGCCAGTGAATTCGAGCATCGCGCTTCCCGACAAATTGCCCGCGACCGCGCCGAGCGAGATGACCGTCCCGACCCGCGCGACCGGCACGATATCCGACGCCAGCCCGAAGATGTTGGTCGAGAAGCCCTGATGGGCGAATAGCGCGAGGCCAATCGCCAGCGACGCCGCCCACGGGCTGTCGGTCGCAAGCGCCAGCGGCATCGGCAGGATCAGCAGCGCATAGAATAGCATCGAGCCGTTGCGCGCGGCGTTGACGCTCAGCCCCCGGTCGATCAGCCGCGGAAACAGCAGCCCCGACGACAACGCCCCCAGCGCCGCCATGGCGTAGATCAGCACGATCGGCAGCCCGAGCTTGCCCTGGCTCATGCCGAAGACGCGGTGGAAGAAATCGGGCATCCAGAACAGCACGAACCACCAGACGCAATCGGTCAGCGCCTTCGCCCCGACGATCGCCCATGTCCGCCGGTCGTCGAACATCGCCGCCCAGTCGACGCGCGGGCGGACCACCGGGACCGCGTCGACCGGCATCAGCCGCCGCGTGCCGACGATCCACGCGACGAGCCACGCGAAGCCGAGCGCCCCGGTGGCGATGAACGCGGTGCGCCAGCCGAACGCGAGCGCGAGCGGGGGGATCAGCAACGGGGTCAGGACCGCCCCGATGTTCGGCGCGGTATTGCCGATGCCGAGCGCGAGCGAGCGTTGCCTCAGCGGCAGATACACCGCCGCCGCCTTGACCGAGGCCGGGGTGCCGACCGACTCCGCCGCCGCAAGCGCGACGCGCGCGACGACGAACTGCTGGACCGTCGCGGCGAACGCGTGCGCCATGCCGGCAAGGCTCCACACCGCGACGCCGATCCCGAGCGCGAGGCGCACACCGACGCGGTCGACGAACGGCCCGACGATCAGCAACGCCGCCGCCGCCGCAATCTGGAAGGTCGAGCCGAGATGCGCGAACTGTTGATCGGTCCAGCCGAACTCGGTCTCGAGGGTCGGCTTGAGCAGCGCCAGCACCTGCCGGTCGACGTAATTAAGCGTGATCGCGACGAACAGCAGGATGATCAGCAACCGGCGCGCGCCGTCCGACTGTGCGACCTCGCCCGGCGCTGCCGCGTGCATCGTATCCCTCCCCTGTCGTTGCCGTAACAGTGGCGGGCACCGCGCGGGGGGTCAATCGGCGGTCCGGCGCAGCGTGCCGATCGGCGCGACTCGACCAGGTTGGTCTTCGCGATGGAACCTCGTCGACAATTGGGGGTTGCGTCGGGGAGTTCTGGGGCGACTGCGGCCGGGGGGCGTATTATTGACATGCATCCCGACCTTGGCGCGATCGACGAGCCGATCCTCGCCGCCGATTTCAGGGCGTTGTTCGGCAGCGCCGACCTCGGCATCGTCCGCTTCGATACGGGCACGCGGCGGATCCTCGCGGCGAACGACTTCTTCTCGCGGCTACTTGGCTACGCCCCCGGTGAACTGACCGGAACGACTATCGACGCGCTGACGCACTCTGATGACGC
>JBBSFF010000098.1:0-7429 GCA_038238995.1 Sphingomonadales bacterium | reverse complement strand
CGCGAGCGTCGTCGCCGCGAGTGCGACGAATGGCGCCACCCCGCTGCTCGATCCGGTCGAGCTTCAGGTCAACGCGCTCGCCGGTGGGCAGACGCTCGTGTCCGCGGCGGTCGCGTCGCCGACGGCAGCGGTCGGGTTGGGCACGCTGACACTGACGCTCGGACGAAAGACGAGCGATGATGCGGGCGGCTTCGGCTTCGCGGGGGGCGGCGCGATACCGATCAGCGTGACGATCGACGCGACGAACAACAGCCTGACCGGCCTGCGCGACGCGATCAACGCGGCGCAACGGGGCAGCGTGACCCCGGTCACCGCGACCATCATCGCCGACGGTGGCGGCGCGCGGCTGGTCCTCAAGGGGCCGACCGGCGCGGCATCGGCGTTCGTCATCACGGCCGACGCCGCCACCGGCGACACCGGGCTCGAGCGCTTCGTCCATGCGCCGGCGGCAAGCGCGCTGACCGTCGCCGCCACTGCGCACGATGCCTCGCTGACGGTCGACGGCATCGCGGTCACCCGCCCGACCAACCACTTCGCCGACCTGATCGACGGCGTCACGCTCGATCTGCGCAAGGCGGCGCCGGGCGCGTCGATAACGATTGCCGCGACGCGCGATGCCGACGGATTGAAGAGCGCGGTCCGCGACCTTGTCGGCGCATTGAACGCGGTCGGGGCGACGGCGAAGGGGCTGGTCCACGCCGCGACGACGTCGGACGCGGCGGGGGCGCTCAGCGGCGACGCGACGATGCGGCGCTTCCAGCAGCAGCTCGCAGCGTTGACGTCGAGTGCGATCGGCACCGGTGGAACCGGCCCGTCGCGGCTCGCCGACCTCGGCGTCGCCACCGCGCGCGACGGGACGCTGAGCGTCGACGAAACCCGCCTCGGGGCGGCGATCGCCGCCGCTCCCGACGCGGTCGAGAAGCTGCTCGTCGGGCTGACCGCGAATGGGATGAGCAAGGGAGTGCTGACCGCGATCGCCGACGATTTCGCCAGTGCGACGACGACGGGCTCCGCCGCGAACCGGTTTGCCCGCGAATCCAGCGCGATCGCGACCGGCAAGGCGACGCTCGAGGCGCGGACGGCGACGTACCGGGCGACGCTGGTCAAGCAATATGCCGCGATGGAAGCCGCCGTCGCCGCGTCGAAGTCGACCCAATCGTTCCTCGATCAGCAGATCAAGGCGTGGAACCATTCGACCAACTGAGGAGAAACCCATGTCGCTCGCCCTTCGACAATTTGCCCCGCAGCGCCACCCGGCCGCGGCGCTCGCGCGCACCAACCGCGACGCCGATCTCCAGCATCGCATTGCTGCCGCGACGCCGCACGAGCTGGTGGCGATGCTCTATTCCGGCGGCTGCGAGGCCTTGACGCGCGCCGGAACCGCGACCGCTGCCGACGATGGCGCGGCGCGCGTGGCGGCGACGTCGCGGGCATTGCGCATCCTTGATGCGCTCGACGCAGCGCTCGATCATGGTCGGGGCGGCACCGTCGCACGCGCGCTCGCGGCTGCGTATTCGCAGGTTCGCGCCGTGACGGTCGCGGCGAGCGCCGAGCGCCGGGCCGACCTGTTCGCCGCTGCGGCCGCCCAACTTGCCGACCTGGCGCGCGCGTGGGGCGCGATCGGCGGAGACGCACTGCGGGCCAACGGGTAATCACGGTCGAACGGCCGGGGTAGCGTCGCGGCGGTGGATGCAGCACCGGCCGTCGCGCCCGCGATCAGCAGGCGGTTGGGCGTTCGATCTGGAGGCGTCGCATCTTCTCGATCAGCGTCGTCCGGCGCAGGCCGAGTAGCCGCGCCGATTCGGCGACTCCGCCGGCGGTCCGGTCGAGGGCGTCACGGATGAACGATTGCTCGATCGCGTCGAGGACCGCCTTCAAATCGACCGGCGTGCCCTCCGGGATTGGTACCGGCCGCCGCGGGCTGGTGGATGGCCGCTGCTCGATCGAGGGCGCTCGCGCTTCGCCGGTGACGAGGGTCGCCGCCAGCGCCTCGTCGAGGATCTTTCCGGGATACAGCGCGGTTGCGCGGGCGACGACGTTGCGCAGTTCGCGGACGTTGCCGCGCCACGGCAGGTGGCTGAAAAAGGCCAGCGCCGACGGCGTGAACCCGACCCGGCGCGCGGGCCGATCGGCGTCGGCGGCGAAATGCTCGAGCAGAAGCGGCACATCCTCGCGGCGCTCGGCGAGCGGCGGCAGTCGGATTTCGACGACCGCGAGCCGGTAGAACAGGTCTTCACGGAAGCGCCCCGCGACGATCGCCGCGTCGAGGTCGACGTTGGTCGCGGCGATCAGCCGGACGTCGACCGGCACACCGATCATCCCGCCGACGCGCTCGACGACGCGGGTTTCGAGGATGCGCAGCAGCTTGACCTGAAACTCGGGGGGCATGTCGCCGATCTCGTCGAGGAACAGCGTGCCCGAATCGGCCAGCTCGAAGCGGCCGCGGCGGGCGCGGGTCGCACCGGTGAACGACCCGGCTTCGTGGCCGAAAATCTCGCTTTCGAGCAGGTCGCGCGGGATCGCGGCGCTGTTGATCGCGACGAACGGCCGCGCGGCGCGCGTGCTCCGTTGGTGCATGAGCTGGGCGACGACCTCCTTGCCGCTTCCCGACGGACCGGTGATCAGCACCGAAACCGATGATGTCGCAAGGTGATCGATCAGCGTCCGGACCGCGCGGATCGAGGCGCTGACACCGACCAATTCGGCAAGTCGAGTCGGAGCGGCAATGGTCGTCGAAGGTTTCATGGAGAGTCCCCACTCGGCACGAAATGCTCAATCATTACAATCGAAGCAGGCCGACCCTCCAGCGGCGTGGGATTAACCTAAGGATGCGTTTATAAACGGAAAGGCTTTTTGCATCCGAAACGGTAGGATAAGGACAGCGTTTCCGGGGCCTTGTGCAATAGTAATTTGAAAAGTGGATTGACAGATTTTGTTAACCAATAAACACGACGGCGCCGTTATTGCAGGTGTCAGAGTTATCGCTTCGGTGTCGTCGGAGTGGTCGCGCGGTTACGCCACGATGCTTGCCCGGTATGGGATCGAGGTGCGGTTCGTGCCCGATGGGTCGGCGCTGGTCGATGCACTGGCGCACGACTGGGCGGTCGATTTGGTCATCCTCGATCTCGGGTTGGCGGTGCCGGAGCTCGGTTTGCGGCTCAACGAGGCTGGGCCGCGCGTGCTCGCGTTCGGCGATCCGGCGAATGCGGGGATCGCGCTCGCCGCCAACCTTGCCGACTTCATCGAGGACGATCTCGACGACGACCACCTCCTCGCCGCGATCGGCGCGGCGCTGCGCGTCGAGCCGGTCGGGGTCGCCGACCTGTCGGATCGGCAATCGGCGCGGCTGGGCGCGGTCGGGCGCGAAGCCGAACGCGTCGCGGAGGCTCTGGCCCGCCTCGCTACGCCTCCATCGGCGATACCGCCGACACCGGTGTCGAGCGCGTCGGTCCGGACGTTGATCCGGGCACGGCAGGCGCGCGAGCGGTTCCTGCCTGCCGACCTGTTTGGCGAGCCCGCATGGGACATGCTGCTCGACCTGTTCGTCGCCCGGCTCGAGGTGCGCGACGTCTCGGTGTCGAGCCTGTGCATTGCCGCGCGGGTGCCGACGACGACGGCGCTGCGCTGGATCCGGACGCTGTGCGAGGCCGGGCTGTTCGAGCGGCGCGACGACCTGACGGATGCGCGGCGGGCGTTCGTCAGCCTTGGCGCGACGGCGGAGGCGGGGATGGCGGCGTATCTGGGGCAGTTCGGGCAGCCGGGGATCTAGCCAGAACTGCAACGAACGCGGCGACGTCGCTGGCCGAACGGTCGGGAATTTCCTCCATCGGCAGGTGGCCGACGCCATCGTAGATGATCGTCCGGCTGTGGGGCAGCGCGTGTGCAAAATAGGCGGCTGACGCGACCGGGATAAACCGGTCCTCGCGGCCCCACAGGATCAGCACCGGCGCGTCGATGCGTGCAAGTTCGGCGGGCGCGACGCTGCCATAGCCTTGGCGGAACCGGACGAGGGTCGCGGCGCGATTGCCCGGATAGCGCAGCAGTTCCCAATAGCGGTCGATCGCCGCCTCGGTCATCACCGACTTGACCGAGACCGCGCCCCGAACCCCCCCGGCGACGAGCCATCGCGGCGTGAAATCGGCCACGATATCGCGCAGAATCGGCGTGTCGGCGATGCGGAAAGCCAGCGGTATATCGCGCTTGCCGGTCGCCGGCTGGCCACCCGCGTCGACGAGGATAAGCCCGGCGATGCGCTCTGGATGGTCGGCGGCGTAGCGCGCGGCGACCCCGCCGCCCATCGAGTTGCCGCCGAGGACGAAGCGCGTCAGTCCGCGATTGGCGACGACCGCGTCGAGCACCTTGGCATACGCCACCGTCGTATACTGCCCGTCGGGGGCGGGGCCGGTCAGCCCGTGCGCGGGGAAGTCGAAGCTGATGATCCGGTACCGCCCCCCGAGCCGCGCCACCCACGGCTCCCATGTGTGGAGCGAGGCGTTCGAGCCGTGGAGAAGGACGATCGGCACGCCGTCCGCCTTGCCCTCGTCGCGCAGATGGAGCGTCAGCCCGGGCATCACCTCGACGAACCGCGAGGCGGGGGTAGCGTACTTCGCGCGGAGCGTCGCGACGGGAATGTCGGGGACGCGGAATACCAGCCACGCCGCCACCGCGACCGCGACGATCGCCGCGACAGCCCATGCAACGATGCGCAACGCCTTGTGACGCGCCACTACAGCCGCTCGAGCCGAATCGGCAGGCCATCCTTGGGCTTGGGGATCGGGAACATGGCGAAATCGCAGACATAATCGGGGTCGACCGTGACCCGGTAGTCGCTCAGCAGCGTGTAGAAGAACGCCTTCATCTGCATGTACGCGAAGTGCAGGCCGATGCACATGTGCGCGCCGCCGCCGAACGGGACCCACGCGTATTTGTGGCGGCCCTTCGAACGGTTGTGGCTGAAGCGCGACGGGTCGAACGTCTCGGGATCTTCCCAATATTCGGCCATGCGGTGGGTGTACATCGGGTTGACCCCGACGTGGGTGCCGCCGGGGATCGTCCGCCCGTCGAAGGTGAAGTCGCGGAGCGCGCGGCGCGGCACCGACGGCACCGGCGGAAACAGCCGCAGCGCCTCCTTGAACGCCCATTCGGTCTGCTCGAGTTCGCCGAGCCGGTCGAACGGCAGGTCGGGGCCGGCGGTGGCGCGAACCGCCATGATCTCGGTCCGCAGCCGGTCCTGCCACTCGGGGAATTTGGCGAGGTGGTAGAGCGTCGAGGTCAGCGACGAGGTCAGCGTGTCGTGCGCCGCCATCATCAGGAAGTTCATATGGTCGATGATTTCCTGGTCGGTCAGCAGGTCGCCCGCCTCGTTCCGGGCGTTGCAGAACTGGGTGAAGAAGTCGTCACCGGTCGCGCCGCGCCGCGCTGGAATCTCGCGGGCGAAGAAGCGGCTCATGAACTTGTGGCCCTTGACCCCGCGCCCCATCGCGGTGCCGGGCAGCGGCACGCGGACGATGCCGATCGCGGCGGCGACCATGTCGACGAACGCCTTGTTGATCGCATTTGCCTCCGGCCCCCACGCGATGCCGAGGAACGAGGTCGCGGCGAGGTCGAGCGTCAGTGCCTTGATCGCGGGGTAGAATTTGAACTCGGAGCCGGTCGGCCAGCCGGCGATCCCCCGCGCGATGCCCTCGTTCAACGCGCCGAGGTAGTGGCGCATCGGCTCGGGCTTGAACGCGACCGACAGCGTCTTGCGGTCGGCGCGGTGGTGATCGAAGTCGAGCAGCATGAGCCCGCGTGGGAACACCCGGCCGAGGATCGGCGTCCAGCCGAGTTCGGACGAGAAGTTCTTGTCCTTGTCGAACAGCACGAGTTCGTTGGCGTCGGGACCGACCAGCCCGACGTTCCATCCGCCGAAGTTGTTGACGCGGTAGACCTTGCCGAATTCGGCAACGATCGCGGTGACCCTGGCGAGCGGGTCCTTGAGGAACTTGATCGTGCGCAGCAGCGGCAGCGGATGTGGCTTGAGCCCCGGCAGGTGCGCCAGCTCTTTGAACGTCGGGAGATGAAGATCCTTGTCGGCGGGAACGAAGGTGCCGGACTTGACGGGGGCGTTCATCGTGTCGGCTCCAAGCCTTTTGCGGAGTGACGATACGCAACCTCGCGCGCTGGCGCAACCGGGTGAAAGTCACCAAACTTCACACGACGACCGGGTTTTTCACCGGCGTGAGCGGGTAAAGGTCACACAACTTCGCTAAGCGACCGGCTTTTTCACCGACATTGCGCATTTTCGTCCGCGGGGGAGCGACAGTATTGGAGGGGTGGTCGTGGTCCATCGCCCGACCGTAACGCAAGGCGCGGGGTGTAGGACAGCGCTCACAGGATAAACACGCCCTCGATGACTTCGACGCAGGTGCCACCGAGGACGACGCGGTCGCCGTCGAGGCGGCAGGCGACGTGGCCGCCGCGCGCGCTCGCCTGATACGCGGTGAAGGCGTTGCGCCCGAGCCGGTCGGCCCAGTACGGCGCGATGACGCAATGCGCCGAGCCGGTGACGGGGTCCTCGCCGATCCCGGCCTCGAAGGCAAAGGCGCGGCTGACGACGTCGGTCCCCGCCGCGTCGCCCGCACCCGGCGCGGTCGCAATCAGTAGCAGGTCGTGCCCGGTGTCGAGCGCCATGACCGCCGAAGGGTCGGGACGAAGCGCGCGAACCGCGGCGGCGTCGGCAAATACCGCGACGAGATAATCGTCGCCGTATATCAGCAGCGCGTCGGCGGCGGCGCCGATTGCCCCCGCGACTGCCCGCGTCAGCTCCGCATCGGCCACGGGCGCGGGCGCGCGCGCGGGCAGGTCGACGAGGAAGCGCGCCCCGTCGCGTGCCACGGTCAAGACACCCGCCCGGCGGGTGGCGAAGGTCACCGCGTCGAGGCTGCGGTTACGCTGCAGTGCCCACGATCCGGCGGCGAGCGTCGCGTGCCCGCACAACGCGACCTCGCACGCGGGCGCGAACCAGCGGATGTCGTAATCTGCGACGCGGTCGTTCCGGGGAACGAGGAAGGCGGTCTCGGCGAGGTTGTTTTCGGTCGCGATCGCCTGATACGTCGCGTCGTCGAGTGCGGCGTCGAGGAGCATTACTGCCGCCGGATTGCCGGTGAACGGCTTATCGGCGAAGGCGTCGATCTGATGGAAGGGGATGCGCATCGAAGTCGCTTTCCTACTGGGCCTGCACACGTCGATCATCGTCATTCCCGCGGAGGTGGGAACCCATCTCCAGCCGCCGGAGATGGGTTCCCGCTTTCGCGGGGATGACGGGTAGGAATAGTAGCTCGATCACGCCCCCAACACCTGCGGGCGGTCGTAGTGGCCGAGCGGGTCGACGTGGATCATGATCTCTGCGCCCGGAAAGCTCGCGGCGACGTCGGCCTCGATCTGGTCG
>JBBSFF010000097.1:0-7464 GCA_038238995.1 Sphingomonadales bacterium | reverse complement strand
GCCCGGCGCGCGCTTCGGCGATCAGCAGCGCGCCGATCGCTTCCTGCGACAGGGTTTGGCGCGCGCGCTGTTTCGACACGTTGATGAACCGCGCTCCGGGGGCGAAATCGAGCACCGCCGGGTCGATCAGGCCGTCGTGAACGACGACGTCGGCGACCGCGAGCGCGCGGACAGCGCGAACCGTCAGCAGGTCGGGCGCGCCGGGGCCGGCACCGACGAGGATGACGCGACCGGGTTTTGGGGACGATTGCATCTCTGGCAGATGGGTTGTGCAGTGCGGAATGGGAAGCAAGGCTTTCTTTCCCCGCGTGAAGGCGGATTACCCAATCGCTGCACTAGGATTAGCCGTTCAGGCCAGTTCGCTCAGGTCGAGCGCTGTAAGCAGGGCGGCGCGGGCGCCACGGCACCTTTGCCAAAGCGCGGGCTCGACGAGGTCGCGCGACGCGATCGCCTCGGGCCAATGCTCGTCGACGACTCGCGCGATCACGTCGGCCTTTGCCATATCGAGCAGGAAGCGCGGATCAACCGTCGCCGGGTCGGCGACGACGCGGAGGCGCAGGCATGCGGGGCCGCCGCCGTTACGCATCGATTCGCGGACCTCGACGAACTCGAGGCGGCGAATCGGCCCGTTGCCCGCGACTAGCCCCTCGAGATACGCGGCGACGCGCGGGTTGGCGCGTGCTTCGGCGGGGAGGATCAGCGCCATGCCGCCGTCGCCCAACGTCACGAGCTGCGAGTTGAACAGGTAGGATTCGATCGCATCGGCGAGGCTGACCGCGGCGGCGGGAACCTCGACGATCGTCGCGTGCGGGAGCAATCGGCCGAGGTCGGCGGCGAGACGGCCCCTCTCGGCGAACGCCGATTCGTGTGCAAACAAAACGCTTTCGTTCGCCACCGCGACGACGTCGTTGTGGAATGCACCCGCCGCGATCGCTACCGGTGATTGTTCAACGAACATTGTTCGCGCCGGATCGAGACCGTGGCGGCGGGCGACCGCCTCCGACGCGCGCCGGTCCTGCCGCGCGGGAAACGGCCCGCCATCGACCCCGTAGACGAAGATCTCGACGCCAGACGCGGCGTGCCCCGACCCCATCCGCATATGGCTCGCCGCACCTTCGTCGCCGAAGGTCGGAACGGCGGCGTGAACGGTAAAGACCGGATGAGCAAAGGCGAGCCGGAGTTGCGCCTCGGTCGCCGCTGCCTCGTGGCTGCGGTGCGGCATCCGCGACAGGTTGGCGACGGTCAGGTGGCAGCGCCCATCCGCCGTATCGGGCGCGGGCGAGACGGTCGCGGCGTTGGCGGTCCACATCGACGACGCCGACATCGCCTGCGCGAACAGCACCGGATCGGTGCGCGCCGCCGAAGCGCACACCGTATCGTCGTCGCCGTCGAACCCGAGCGCGCGCAGCCAACCGGTCGCGGGGCGTTCGAGCGGCACGAACACCCCCTGCGTCAGGCCGAGCGCCATTGCCGTGCGCATCTTCGCCAGCCCCTGCAGCGCGGCGGCACGCGGATGCGACACCGATCCGGCGTTGCCCGCGCTGGCGAGGTTGCCGAGGCTGAGCGCCGAATAATTATGGCTCGGGCCGATCAGCCCGTCGAAGTTGATCTCGATCACGACCGCAACCCCGTGGCGATCGCCCCCTCGGGCACGTCGGCTTCGAGGCTGGCGACGGGCCATGCGCAATAATCGGCGGCGTAGTAGGCGCTGGGGCGGTGGTTGCCGCTCAGGCCGACCCCGCCGAACGGCGCGTTCGACGCCGCGCCGTTGGTCGGGCGGTTCCAGTTGACCACCCCAGCGCGGCTAATCGCTTGGAATTGCTCGTACAACGCGACGTCGCCACCGATCAGCCCGGCGGACAGGCCGAATTGCGTGGCGTTCGCCTCGTGAAGCGCAGCGGCGAAATCGGGGACCCGCACCAGTTGCAGCACAGGGCCGAACAACTCGACGTCGGGCCGGTTCATCACCGCGCTCACATCGATCAGTGCGGGGGTAAGGAACGGGCGCGCCTCGTCCGGGCGGGAGAGCATCCGCAGCGGCACCGCGCCGCGGTCGATCAGCGCCGCGAC
The DNA here is from genome assembly GCA_038238995.1 of Sphingomonadales bacterium. Classification (GTDB taxonomy): domain Bacteria; phylum Pseudomonadota; class Alphaproteobacteria; order Sphingomonadales; family Sphingomonadaceae; genus Polymorphobacter_B. The sequence goes on along the minus strand of JBBSFF010000097.1, from coordinate 5,394 downwards.
CCCCGCCTGCAGCGCGTCGGCGGCGCGATTGTCGATCACCGGCCCCATGAACGGTTCGGGCGTATCGAACGGCGCGCCGACGACGATCCGGTCGATTAGCGCGACGACGCGGTCGAGCAGCGGCTCGGCGCCCGGCCCGACGATCAGCCGCCGCGCGCAGGTGCAGCGCTGTCCCGCCGACAGATATGCCGACTGGACGATCAGCGCCGCCGCCGCGTCGAGCCGGTCGTCGGATACGTCCCAGACGATCAGCGGGTTGTTGCCCCCCATTTCGAGCGCGAGGATCTTGTACGGCGTCTCGGCAAACTGGCGCGCGAGGCTTGCCCCGGTGCGCGGCGAGCCGGTAAACAGCAGCCCGTCGATGTCGCCCTCGGCAAGCGCCTTGCCGAGGGCGCCGTCGCCGTGGACGACGTTCAGCACGCCGGTCGGCAGCCTCGCCGCGTCCCAGCACGCCGCCATGAAGTCGGCGACCGCCGGGGTCAGCTCGGACGGCTTGAAGACGACGGTATTGCCCGCGAGGAGCGCCGGGACGATATGGCCGTTCGGCAGATGCGCGGGGAAATTGTACGGACCGAGGACGGCGAGGACGCCATGCGGGCGGTGGCGGAGCACCTGCCGGACCCCGCCGACTTCGCCGGTCCGCGACCCCGCGCGTTCGGCCTGCGCGGCGATCGAGATATCGACCTTGGCGCGGACGCTCGCGACCTCGGTCCGGGTTTCCCACAACGGCTTGCCGGTTTCGCGGGCGATCAGCGTGGCGAAGGCCTCGGCGCGCTCCCCGACGGCGGCGGCGAAGGCGCGGATGACCGCGACCCGTTCGTCGAGCGAGGTCGCGCTCCAGCCGGGGAAGGCGGCGCGCGCGGTGGCGACGGCGGCGACAGGATCGCCCGCGGGACCCTGCCAGACGATGTCGCCGGTGCAGGGGTCGGTCGAGGTCAGGATCATGCCCCGCCCCTCCCCTTCAGGGGAGGGGCGAGAGACGCGCCGCTTGGCGCGGCCCGGGGGTGGGGCGGTTTTGGTGTTGCAACGCCGAGCCGGTCCCCACCCCCGGGCCGCCGCTTCGCGTCGCCTCTCGCCCCTCCCCTTAAGGGGAGAGGAAGGAGCTCAAAACCCGACATGCCGCACCTCGTCGCCCAATCCGACCCGCATCAGGACCGCCTCCCCCGACGGCAGCACCAACCCGTCCGCGCACCAGTCGGCATGTCCGATCCAGCTCCGGAAATCGTCGAGCCGTCCCGCCGCGAGCAGCGCGCGGGGCAGGCCGCCGTTGCCCTCGGCCAGCTCGCCGACCGGCGCGGCGCGGCTCGCGGCAATCGTCCGCACGGCATCGGTCGGGCATGTCACCGTCGGTCCGCCGTCGAAGATGTCGATGTAATTCTCGTAGCGGAACCCCTCCGCCTCGAGCATCTTCAGCGCGGGCACGCCGCGCGGGTGCGGGTGGCCGATCACCGCCTGCGCGGCCTCGCTGAGCAATGCGACATAGACCGGGTGCTTGGGCATCAGGTCGGCGATGAACTGGTTGCCGTTGAGGCTGTTGAACTTGTCGGCGTCGCGGAAATCCATGCCGAAGAAGCGCCGCCCGAGACTGTCCCAGAACGGCGAGTCGCCTTCGTCGGTCATCACCCCGCGCAACTCGGCGAGCAGCGTCGCGGCGAAACGCGCGCGGTGCCCGGCGATGAACACATACCGGCTCCGCGCGAGCAGCCGTCCCAGGCCGCCGGCGCGCAGGTCGGGGTGGAGGAACAGGCCACCGACCTCGCTCGCCCCGTCGTGGTCGGTGACGAGATTGAGCAGCTGCATCGAAAACGTCTTGCCGAGCGCGCGCGAGGTCTGCGACGCGCTCGAAATCTTGTAGCTGTAGAACGGCCATTCGCTCCCGACCCGGCTGAACACTGCCGCGGTCCCGCCGATGCGGCGCGTCGCGGTCTGTTCGAGGATCAACAGGTACATCTCGTCGTTCGGGCCGGTCAGGTCGGCAGCGAACGATGCCTCCGACTTCGCCAGCCGCGCGGCGAGCGCGTCGCGGTCGGGGGGCAGGTTGGTGAATCCGCCGCCGGTCAGGTGTGACAGCTCGAGCAGCGCGTCGAGGTCGCCACCGCGCGCCGGGCGGACGTGCCACGTCATCGCCGCGGGAACTCGCGAGACAATGAGCGATTCCATCCGGTTTGCGCCACGCGCAGCAGGACAAGCGCGGACAATCGCGCGCGCTCGACGAGGCTATCGACAACCATGAACTCGTCCGCCGAATGGATCGCGCCGCCGCGGACCCCCATTGTGTCGACCACCGCCAGTCCGGTCGCGGCGAGGTTGTTGCCGTCGCACACCCCGCCGGTGTCGCGCCACGCGACGGCCAGGCCAAGCGCGGTGCCGCAGTCGTGGACGAGGTCGAACAGGCGGCGCTGGTTGGCGTCGAGCGGCTTCGGTGGGCGCGCGAAGCTGCCGTCGAGGATGATCGTCACGTCGTGCCACGCGGCGACCGCGGCGACGGCGGCGGCGATGTCGGCTTCGGCGGCGTGCTGGTCGGCGAGCGTCGACGGGCGGACGTTGAAGCGCAGGACCGCCGCGTCGGGGACGATGTTGTTCGGCCCGCCGCCGTCGATCTTCGCCGGGTTGACCGACAGCCCGTCGCGGACCAGCGCCGCCAGCCGAAGCGCGAGGTCGGCGGCGGCGAGGAGCGCGTTGCGGCCCTTTTCGGGCTCGCGCCCCGCGTGCGCGGCGACCCCCCGGACGACGGCTGCGAAATTGCCCGACCCCTTGCGTGCCGCGGCGAGCGTGCCGTCGGGCAGCGCGGGTTCGTAGGTCAGGCCGAGGTGGCAGCGCATCGCGGCCTCGCGGAGCAGCGCCGCCGAGCCGAGCGACGACACCTCCTCGTCGCTGTTGAGGACGACCTCGTACCCGATTTGCTCGGCGAACGGTGATGCTTCGACGACCGCGAGCGCGGCGAGCATCACCGTGATCCCGCCCTTCATGTCGGCGGTGCCGGGGCCGTTGAGCGTCGTCGCATCGAGCCAGCGGCACGTCTGGAACGGATGATCGACCGCGAACACGGTGTCGATGTGCCCGGTCAGCAGGACGCGGACCGGGGCGTCGGGACGGACGATCAGATGAAGATTGTCGCCGTGTGCGAGCGGGCGCAAGGTGCCGGTCGCGTCGACCGCTGCGACCGGGGTCGGGGCGACGCGGGCGACGGGTCCAAGCGCGGCGAGCGCAGGTTCGACCGCGTCAGCCATCGCCGCGAGACCCGCGAGGTTGCGGCTGCCCGAATTGATCGCCGCCCACGCCAATGTGCGATCGAGCATCGATTTCGCATCGATTTGCGCCAGAACCCCGGCTTCGATGCGACTTGGCGGGCGGATCGAGGCGGTTTCGGCGAGCATGACGGGCTTTTAGGCCCCGGTGCCGCCGAGCGCCACCCAGATGCTTGGCACGCCGCGTCGGGTCGCGCTATCGACCGCCAATGCTTCCGATCCGCCGCGCGACCCTCGCCGACCTACCCGCGCTCCACGCCCTCATCGAGCGGTCGTATCGCGGCGCGACCGCGCGGCGCGGCTGGACGCACGAGGCCGACCTGCTCGCGGGACAGCGGACCACCGCGACCGCACTCGCCGGCATCATCGGCGGTCCGGCGCAGGCGATGCTGGTCGCGACCGACGCCGCGGCGATCGTCGCCTGCGTCCAGCTGACCGACAACGGCGGCGGCACCGCCTATCTCGGCCAGCTCGCGGTCGATCCGGCGCGGCAGGCGGCGGGGCTCGGGCGGGCGATGATCGCGGCGGCGGAGGCGGCCGCGCGAGACTTCGGTGCGACGACGATCGAAATGACCGTGATCAACCGCCGCGTCGAGCTGATCGCGTATTACGCGCGGCGCGGGTACGCACCGACGGGCGAAATCCGCCCCTTTCCGTTCGACCAACCGATCGACGGCCTGCCGATCGCGCTCGTCGTGCTGGCCAAGGCGCTCTAGCCGCGCTTGCCGAGACCGGGAACGAGCGCGCCGGTCGATGCCTGGTACGCCGTGTATTCGGGGCCGAACGCATCGACGAGGTCGCGCTCCTCATAGCGGATCGCGATGATGACATAGACCGTCATCCCGGCGGCGAGCAGCGTGTGACCGAGCGTCATGACCGGGGCCGCCCAGAAGGCGATGAGGAACCCTGAGTAGAGCGGGTGGCGAACGAGCTTGTAGAACAGCGGCTGGCGGAAGCGCGGGTCGGCGGCGGAGCTCCCGCGCCAATGGCGGTAGACCTGCATCAGCCCAAACAGCTCGAAATGGTTGATCAGGAAAGTGCTGAGCAGGACGATCGCCCAGCCGAGGCCGCAGATCGCCCACAGGATCAGCGCCAGCGGACCGGTCACGCGCCACAGATCGCCCGCGATCGGGTGCCACAGCGCGAACAGGACGATCAGGACGACGCTCGAGGCAAGCACATAGACGCTGCGTTCAAGCGCGGGCGGGACGATCCGGGTCCACGCCGCCTTGAAGCCGCGGCGCGCCATGACGCTGTGCTGGAGGCCGAACAGCGCGATCAGCGCGACGTCGATGACCAGCGCGACGATCGGCGACGCGACCGGGCCCCGATCGACGGTCATGGCGAGAAACGGCAGATCGCCAACAAAGCCAATCAGATACAGGAAGGTGGTGAAGAAGATCGCATAGGCGAGCCCGGCGAAGAGCAAGTAGATCGCGCGCATCGCGGCGTACCCCGCAGTCGTTTTCCGAAATTGTCCTACCATGTTCGGGACAGATTGACGCAGGCTAATTCTGGGGATCGTGCGCCCGCGTGAACAGCCAGACGCGGATCGCGCTCGACAGGTTGGTCGTTCGCGCTTCGTCGATTTCGGCGATCAGCGCGTTGAGCGGGCGCGCCTCGGCAGCCGCAGCGGCCTGCAACGCCGACCAGAACACGGGTTCGAGGCTGATCGACGTCCGATGCCCGGCGATCGCCACCGAGCGTTTGATCAGCCCCGCCGCCCGCATCAGTACATGTGCTGCCCGCCGTTGATCGACAGCGTCGACCCCGTCACGAACCCGGCGTTCTCGCCCGTCAGGAAAACCACGCCGCGCGCGATCTCGCTCGCCTGGCCCAGCCGCCCGGCGGGGATCTTGGCGACGATCTTTTCGAGCACGTCGGCGGGGACGGCGGCGACCATGTCGGTGTCGATATAACCCGGCGCGATCGCGTTGACGGTGATGCCGAAGCGCGCGCCTTCCTGCGCCAGCGCCTTGGTGAAGCCGTGAATGCCCGACTTCGCCGACGCGTAATTCACCTGGCCGTACTGCCCGGCCTGGCCGTTGATCGAGCCGATGTTGACGATGCGGCCATAGCCGCGCGACTTCATGCCGGCGAACACCGCCTTGGCCATGTTGAAGCAGCCGCCGAGGTTGACGCGGAT
>JBBSFF010000096.1:0-7480 GCA_038238995.1 Sphingomonadales bacterium | reverse complement strand
GCGCTACTGTCCCCGACCCCGGTCGCGATCGACGAACTCGTCCGCCAGAGCGGGGGCGCGGCGGCGACGGTCGCGGGGGTGCTGCTCGATCTGGAGTTGGGCGGGGGGTTGGTTCGCCACGCGGGGGGACGGGTGGCGGGGCGGTGATGCTAACTCTTACGCAAACGCATTTTGCGGATACAGGGCTGCTCGCTTTCGCAACGGCGCTCGGCCCGACGATCGTTGCGTTGCTTGTCTTAGTGCTGGGTATCATTCAATTTTTGAGCAGCCGCGCACAGACGACGAGGCAACAGGGGTTACTTCGGCAACAGGTAAGGCTCGATCTATTTGATCGCAGGCAGGAAATTTACCGACGCTTCCGTTCGGTGCAAAGCGAGCTCGTTGCTCGAATGGATTGCTCTCGTGAAACTGCCGTAGAAGCGACGGCTGTACAATTGGACGCTGCATTCCTTTTTCCAAACGACGTCATTGAATTCCTTGAACGCTTTCAGAAGCTTGCTTGGGACTTACATTTTTGGGAGTCCCTTCACGAGAGCGCGCTGCGTCATGAACCCGGTCGCGTGCAATCAGAGATAGAGCGTCGCACCCAGCTCTCTACCGCCGTAGGTAGTTCATATGATGAGGCCGACCGACTGTTTCGGAGCGCAATGGCGATCGACATCTGAAATTGAAGAGTAGCGATTTCCGCATCCCGAGCGATACCGATGAACTGCTCCGCTACTGCTTTGCAATTGCCCTCGCATGACGCTCGGCAAGTTCTGCACGGACGACATCGATCGAGACGCCGCGGCTCGGGTCCGCGCGATACGCATCGATCGCCGGGGCCACCTCCTCGCGCAGCCAGCGTTCGAGCCGCGGGTCGGGCTCCATCAGCGCCTCGAGCCCATCCTGGACGACATCGCTCGGGCTGTCGTACTCGCCGGTCGCGACCTTGCTGCGGACGAGTTCGGCCATCTCGTCCGACAGGGTGATGGTGAATTCCTGCGTCGCCATGGCGTCAACCTCCCGGATCGTCGCCGACATATACCCCGTCCGCGCCGCCCCCTCAATCAAGCCGCTGTCCTACAGCCCCGCATTCGGCCTATACACGGTTTCCGAGTCGCCACCGGGCGGCGGTGCGCTCTTTCTCATCGTTAGGCTGCTGTTTTCGGCGAAATTTCGCACGGTGCGGGGTTGTGCGGGCACTGGTGCGGTCCGATCCCGACGTGCGAATTGGCATGCGTGGGCGTTAAGTTCGTTAAGTTGTTCATCTTCGCCGACCCCCTCCCCTTGCCACCGCCCCCATATAACGCGTAGGGGCCGCCGCGTTTGGCCCGGGAGAACACCGCATGGACGTCGTGATCGTCGAATCACCGGCGAAGGCCAAAACGATCAACAAATACCTCGGGTCGAACTACGTCGTGCTCGCGAGCTACGGCCATGTCCGCGACCTGCCGCCGCGCGACGGGTCGGTCGAAACCGAGAACGGCTTCGCGATGCATTGGGAATTGTACGGCGACAAGGCCAAGCAGCTGAAAGCCATCTCCGACGAGGTCAAGAAAGCCGACCACGTCATTCTCGCCACCGACCCCGACCGCGAGGGCGAGGCGATCGCGTGGCACCTGCTCGAATGGATCAAGGGCAAGAAGGGCCTGATGCCGAAGGGCGGCGCGACCCGCGTCACCTTCAACGAGATCACCAAGACCGCGATCCTCGCCGCGATGGGTCGTCCGCGCGAAGTCGACGGCGACCTTGTCGACGCGTACCGGGCGCGGCGCGCGCTCGACTATCTCGTCGGGTTCAACCTGTCGCCGGTGTTGTGGCGCAAGCTGCCGGGAGCCAAGAGCGCGGGCCGCGTCCAGTCGGTCGCGCTGCGCATCGTCGTCGACCGCGAGCGCGAGATCGAAACCTTCGTCAACCGCGAATACTGGACCGTCGAGGCCAGCCTCGCAACCGTCGCGGGGGCATCGTTCGTCGCCCGGCTGACGCACTGGAACGGCAAGAAGCTCGACCGCTTCGACCTGTCGGGCGTCGTCGATGCCCAGCGCGCCCGCGCCGACGTCGAGGCCGGCAAGTTCACGATTCATGCGGTCGAGACCAAGCCCGCGACGCGCAACCCCTACCCGCCGTTCACCACCTCGACGCTCCAGCAGGAGGCGGCGCGCAAGCTCGGCTTCACCGCGAGCCACACGATGCGCGTCGCCCAGTCGCTCTACGAGGACGGCCACATCACCTACATGCGAACCGACGGTGTCCAGGTCGCAGGCGAGGCGATCGAAACCGCGCGCCAGGTGATCGCGGCGGACTATGGCGGCGGCGAGCACGTCCTGCCGGCCAAACCGCGCCACTACGCGACCAAGGCGAAGAACGCGCAGGAGGCGCACGAGGCGATCCGCCCGACCGACCTGACGCGCCGCCCGGGGGCCGGTATCGCGGGCGACAACGGCCGGCTCTATGCGCTGATCTGGAAGCGGACGATCGCGTCGCAGATGGCGTCGGCAAAGCTCGAGCGGACGGCGGTCGATCTCACCGACGCCGCCGGCAAGGCGACGCTGCGCGCGAGCGGGCAGGTCATCCTCCACCCGGGCTTCCTCGCGGTCTACACCGAGGATCGCGACGATACGCCCGCCGATGGCGACGATGCGGAGGACACTCGCCGCCTGCCGAAGCTAGTGCAGGGCGAGAAGCCGCAGGTTACCGCCGCGCGCACCGACCAGCATTTCACCGAGCCGCCGCCGCGCTATTCGGAGGCGTCGCTGGTCAAGCGCCTCGAGGAACTCGGCATCGGCCGTCCGTCGACCTACGCGTCGATCCTCCAGACGCTCCGCGACCGGCTGTACGTCCGGATGGAGAAGAACCGCTTCTTCGCCGAGGAAAAGGGGCGGCTCGTCACCGCCTTTCTCGAACGCTATTTCGAGAAATACGTCAGCTACGACTTCACCGCTGAACTCGAGAACCGGCTCGACGAGGTGTCGGCGGGCGACCTCGACTATCTGACCGTCCTCGGCGATTTCTGGAAGGACTTCGCGCCGAAGACCAAGGAAGTCCTCGAGATCCGCCCGTCGGACGTGACGGTCGCGCTCGACGAGTTCCTGTCGCCGTTCCTGTTCCCGCCGAAGGACGACGGGTCGGACCCGCGGCTGTGCCCGACGTGCAGCAATGGGCGGCTCGGGCTCAAGACCGGCAAGTTCGGCGCGTTCGTCAGCTGCTCGAACTATCCCGACTGCCGCTACACCCGCCAGTTCGGCGAGGGCGGCGAGCTGAAGGAATCGACCGGCCCGGTCGTCCTCGGCGACGACCCCGTGACGGCCAAGCCCGTGTCGCTGCGGTCGGGCCGCTTCGGCGCGTATGTCCAGCTCGGCGAGGACGGGGCGAAGGACGACCCCAAGCCGCCGCGCGCATCGATTCCGAAGGACATGCCGGTCGCCGGCCCCGAGCATCTCGACATCGCGCTCAAGCTCCTGTCACTGCCCCGCGAGGTCGGCGTCCACCCCGAGACCGGGAACCTAATCACCGCGAGCATCGGGCGCTACGGCCCGTACCTCGCCCACGCCGGCAAGTACGCGCGACTGGCGTCGAGTGCCGAGGTGTTCGAGACGGGCATGAACTCGGCGGTGGTCAAACTCGCCGAGGCGGCCGCCAACCCGGGCCGCGCGCGCAACGCGCCGGTGCCGCTGCGCGAGGTCGGGCCGCACCCGGTGTCGGGCAGCGTCATCAAGCTGATGGAGGGGCGCTTCGGCCCGTACCTGACTGACGGTGCGACCAACGCCAACGTCCCCAAGGGCGAGGACGGCATGGCAGTTACGCTCGATGCCGCCGTCATGCTGATCGACGCGCGCGCCGCGATGCCGGTCAAAGGCAAGAAGCGCGGAACAAAAGCACCTGCTCGCGCCAAAGCCGTGGTCGCCAAGCCGAAGGCTGTGAAAGCCGCGAAAATTATTAAAAAGTAATACAGGATTACGGTTAATTTCGCTAAGTTACTTAAATTAAACGTTATATTTATCGTCTGTTAGCCCGATTCCGTCGGAATTTCTTACACTTCGAAATCGCACCGAAGTAGGGTCTCGGCCAAGTCATTGAAATCAGTTCGAGGCCTCAGTTGGCATTGTCTTTGCATCACTCTCTGCACGAAGCCGCAAAGAGGATTTGTGATGACCAAGTACGCTCGTATCGCCGCAATCGCCCTGGCCGGGCTTGCGACCACGGCGGCGAACGCTGTGACGATCATTACGGTCGAGGCAGCCGGCGTCCAGAATACGACCGTCACGCTGGCGCGTTCGGGGGTCGAAGACTTCGCCGGTCCGGCCGGCACCGGCGTGACATTGACCACGAACTTCGGCGGCAGCCCGTACACCGGGGTGTATTCAGCGCACGACGAGATAGCGACCGGGACGATCTATGGCGGGGCCGGCGGATCGGGCTTCTTCGCGCTTGCGCATGGGATCGTAACGATCAATGTCAGCGGCGCCCCCGCAAACTACTTCGGGCTCTGGGCATCGGCGATCGACGCGAACAACGCGATCGAATTCTGGCGGGGCGGGGTCCTGATCGACCATATCCAGCCGCTCGCCATGGGACTTACCGGAACCTACCTCGGCAATCCGAACCAGACGTTTCTGGGCAAGGACCGCAATGAGGCGTTCGCCTTCATCAATTACCACGTCCTCGGCGGGTTCGATCAGGTCCGCCTCGTGCAAAACTTTGCCGGGATGTTCGAGGCCGACAACAACACGATCGGTTTCATCCCGGAGCCGGCGTCGTGGCTGCTCCTCGTGGCGGGCTTCGGCCTGGTCGGCATGCGGCTACGCCGCACGCGATCGACCGTCGTCCTCGCCTGACCCCCGGCGTCATGCCGCACCGTCGAGGGCTGCCCCGGACAGGGCAGCCCTTTTTCGTTGCGGGGTGACCGACGGAGCCCCACAAGCCCGTGGATGCCCCGCCGCTCCCCGCCCCCGCCCCCCGGTCTACCGACGGCCGAGCAGATCCTCGGGTTCATTGCCGCGAGCCCGACGCCGGTCGGTAAGCGCGAGATCGCCCGCGCCTTCGGCCTGCACGCCCAGGACAAGATCGCGCTCAAAAGTCTGATGCGCGACATGACCGACGCCGGACAACTCGACGTCGGCCCCAAGCGTCAGGTGCACAAAGGCGGCGGCCTGCCCAAGGTCACCGTCCTGCGCGTGATCGAAGCGGGCGACGGCGCGCCGATCGCGTGTCCCGATCGCTGGGATCAACCTGGCGTGCCGCCGAAGGTGCGGATCATCGAAGGCAAGCGTCGCGGGGCGCTCGGCATCGGCGACCGCGTGCTCGCGCGGATCGAAGAGGCGGGCCAGGGGTACACCGGCTTCCCGATGAAGGTGCTGGCCAAGACCGAGGAATTCGTCCTCGGCATCCTCCGCCGCGATGCGGCCGGGTTCCGGCTGGTTCCCGTCGACAAGAAGGCGCGGATCGACTTCGCCGTCCTCGATACCGGCGAAGCGGAGGTCGGCGACCTCGTCCTCGCCGAGCCCTCTGGCCGCGCGCCGCACCAGTCGGCGCGGGTCGTCGAGGTCCTCGGCGACCCGTTCGCGCCGCGCAGCTTTTCGCTGATCGCGATCCACGCCAAGGGCCTGCCGCACCGCTTTTCCGACGCGGCGACCGAGCAGGCGGAGACGGCGGCGCACCAGAGCCTTGGCGAGCGCGAGGACCTGCGCCACCTGCCGATCCTGACGATCGACCCCGCCGATGCGCGCGACCACGACGACGCCGTCTGGGCCGCGCCGCGCGAGGCGAAGGACAGCGAACAAGGCGGCTGGGACGCGATCGTCGCGATCGCCGACGTCAGCTTCTATGTCCGTGAGGGCTCGTCGCTCGACCGCGCCGCGCGCGAGCGGGGCAACTCGGTGTATTTTCCCGACCGCGTCGTGCCGATGCTGCCCGAGGTGCTGTCAGCCGACGCCTGCTCGCTCGTCGAGCACAAGGACCGCGCGGTCCTCGCCTGCCGCATGGTCATCGCCGCCGACGGCAAGCTCGCGTCGCACCGCTTCACCCGCGCCGTCGTCCGCTGCACGACGAACATCGCCTACGAGGAAGCGCAAGCGACGATCGACGCGCAGGCGGGCGAGCATCTGGCGACGCTGACTCCGCTATGGGGGGCGTGGCGCGCGCTGGCGAAGGAGCGTGACGCGCGGGCCCCGCTCGACCTCGACCTGCCCGAGCGCCGCGTCGAGCTCGACCCGACCGGCACGATCACCGCGATCGTCACCCGCGAGCGGCTCGATGCGCATAGGCTGATCGAGGACTTCATGATCGCCGCCAACGTCGCCGCCTCGCAGGCGCTCGAAGCGAAGCGGACGGTGTGCATGTACCGGGTCCACGAGGCCCCGGGGCGCGAGAAGCTCGTCGCGCTCAAGGACTATCTCGAAACCTTCGGCATCCCATTTGCACTCGGTCAGGTCGTCGTGCCGAAAACATTCAACAAGCTACTCGCCGCGGTCAAGGACGCGACCTACGCGCAACAGGTCAGCGAACAGGTGCTACGCACCCAAACGCAGGCATACTACAGCCCCGACAACAAGGGACACTTCGGTCTCGCGCTGCGCAGCTACGGCCACTTCACCTCGCCGATCCGTCGCTATGCCGACCTTGTCGTCCACCGCGCGCTGGTCCGCGCGTACAAGCTTGGCGACGATGGCCTGAGCGATGCCGAGGCGGCGCTGATGCCCCGGACCGGCGAGCACATCTCGATGACCGAGCGTCGGGCGATGGAGGCCGAGCGCGAGACTGTCGATCGGTATGTCGCGGCGTATTTGTCGAAGCGGGTTGGGGAGACACTCGCGACGCGGATCACCGGGGTGGCTAAATTCGGGTTTTTTGCGACGGTCGAGGGAATCGGCGGCGACGGGCTGGTTCCGGTGTCGACGCTTGGGGCCGAATATTTCGTGTTCAACGAGGATGCGCGCGTCCTTGAGGGGAGCCAGTCGGGGACCCGGTACAGTGCCGGACAACGCCTCGACCTGCGGCTCGCCGAGGCCAATCCGATCACCGGCGCGCTGCGCTTCGAACTGCCGCTCGGAGAGGGCGAGAACCTGACGCCACGCGGCGACCGTGTCCGGACCGGCCGTCGCGCCGGGCAAAGCCGGATTCCACCGGGCATTCGGCGCGGCCGGCGGTCGTAAGCCTTGACTTTCCACCCCCTCGCGGTCAAAGAGCATGGTCTGTCGCGACGGCCACGGCCAATGCGCCGCTAGCTTACAGGACGCGTCATGGCCAAGCCGACTACGATCAAGATCAAGCTGATCAGCACCGCCGACACTGGCTTTTTCTACACGACCAAGAAGAATCCGCGCACACAGACCGAGAAGCTGATGTTCAAGAAGTATGATCCCGTCGTGCGCAAGCACGTCGAGTTCAAGGAAGCCAAGATCAAGTAAGGCGGATTGGTTCGACGCACCGGCGCTGGTATGATGTCGGTACGGATGCCAACCTCTTCACCCTTATCGATGGACGCCGCCGAAACCCTTGG
>JBBSFF010000095.1:0-7484 GCA_038238995.1 Sphingomonadales bacterium | reverse complement strand
GCCTGTCGCCGAGGCCCCCGTTGCCGAAGCAGCACCGGAAGCCGAGCCGGTCGCGGTCGATGAAGTCCCCGACGTCGACACCATGACCGAGACCGACGCCGCGCCCGCCGGTCCCGCCGTCTGACCAAGCCGGTCACCCTCGCCGCCGTCGCCGGAGCGCACGGCATTGGCGGCGAGGTCCGCCTCAAGCTGTTCGGCGACTCGCCCGAAACCTTGAGGCGGTACAAAAGCTTCGACGCCGCCGGGCGGACGCTGACGCTCAGGTCGCTCCGCGCCGGTAGCGGTAGTTCGGGGGGCGGGGCCATCGCGCGCTTCGCCGAGATCGTCGACCGAACCGCCGCCGAGGCGCTGCGCGGCACCGTGCTGACCGTGCCGCGCGATTCGCTGCCGCCGCTCGCAGAGGGCGAATATTACCACGCCGACCTGATCGGCTTGGCGGTGGTCGACACCGACGGCGTCGCGATCGGCACCGTCATCGCGGTCGAAAATTTCGGTGCGGGCGACATCCTCGAAATCGAAAAACCCGACCGCCGGACCTTCATGGTCCCGCTGACCCCGGCGGCGGTGCCCGAGATCGGCGCGCGGGTGGTGATTGACGCGGCGTTCGTCGATTAGTATATACGTGATGTGTATACGGAGGCGATGATGGCGACGACAAAGATCTTCAAGTCGGGCAACGCGATGGCGGTTCGCCTGCCCGCGTCGTTCAAGGCGGTCGCCGGAACCACAGTCGAGGTGCGCGACGTTCAGGGCAAATGGATCGTCGAACCCGTCGCTGACGCCCCGCGCAAGTTCAACATCGACAAGGTCTGGGGCAGTGCAAAGGGTTCGGGTCTGGCGATGGACCCGGACCGTTCGTTCGTTGAGCGCCCGTTGTTGTGGGACAATCCCGAATGGCGGGCGAAGCACCTGCCTGACTGATGCGGTACCTGCTCGACACCAATATCCTGATCGCCGTCGCGCTGGCCAGCGAGGACGCCGCGCGGCGGCGGCTTGCCGACCTCAACGAGGGCGACGCGGTCACGTCGGCGGTCGCATACGCTGAGGTTCTCTACGGTTCGCGGCGCGGTAAACCGCCGCCCATCGACCTCCTCGCCACGCTGATCGAAGACGTCGCGGTCATGCCCTTCGATAACGCTGCCGCATCGATCTATGCTGATCTTCCATTCAAGCGAGCAAGCTACGATCGTCTGATCGCGGCCCATGCACTGGCGCTCGGCCTGACCGTCGCCACCGCCAACGTCGCCGACTTCGCCGACGTTCCTGGCTTGATGGTCGAAGACTGGTCGCGATGAGCGGGCGACCGCTGTCGCCGACCGAGGCGCTGATCGCCGAGGCGATGTCGCGGAATGGTCATCAGCTAGACCGAAATCCCATCTCGCCCACGACGGCAATGAGCCAGGACGCGGGTATCGATGGCATCGACGTTTATGACTTCGCGAGCGCACTCCCATCGCAGTTTTCTGCTGCGCTCGATCAAATCCCTTGGCACCGCTTTTCCGATCAGCGCGCATCTTTCTATGGCTGCCAAGTGCTGCTCGTCCCGGTCTGGCTGATATACCGGCTCACGACCACGGGACTGTGCGGTGGAGCGGTGTTCCCAAAACCGCAGGGCGGAGCAGAGCGATTGACCGTGGAACATCTGGCCGCGGTTCTCGATCGAGGCGACTGGTTCGATCCTGCGGCCCAGCCATGACCTGGGCCGCAACCGTCCTCACGCTTTATCCCGCAATGTTTCCCGGGCCGCTCGGGCATAGCCTTGCCGGGCGGGCGATGGCCGACGGCATCTGGAGCCTCGACGCGCGCAATATCCGCGACTTCACGACCGACAAGCACCGCACGGTCGACGACACCCCGGCGGGGGGTGGTCCCGGCATGGTGCTGCGCGCTGATGTGATGACGGCGGCGATCGACGGCGCGGGGGGGGTGGGGCCGGTGCTTGCGCTGTCTCCGCGCGGGCGCCCGTTGACGCAAGCCCGCGTCCGTAACCTCGCGCGCGGCCCCGGCGTCCGGCTGATTTGCGGGCGGTTCGAGGGGTTCGACGAGCGGTTGTTCACCGGCGCGCACGCGGTCGAGCCTGTCAGCATCGGCGACTATGTCCTGTCGGGCGGCGAACCCGCCGCGCTGGTGCTGCTCGATGCTTGCATCCGGCTGCTTCCCGGCGTAATGGGCGCGACCCAGAGCGGGGAGTCGGAAAGCTTCGAAAGCGGCCTTCTCGAATATCCGCACTATACCCGGCCCGCGACGTGGGACGGGCAATCGATCCCCGAAGTCTTGCGATCGGGGGATCACGCGAAGGTCGCCGCATGGCGACAGGCGCGGTCCGAGGAGGACACACGGCTACGGCGGCCGGACCTGTGGGAGCGCTATCTCGGCGCTCGGGGTCGGTCGCCCTCTGGCGCGCGGGATGACAAGGACGAATGAGATGAATCTCATCCAGACGCTCGAGGCGGAGCAGATCGCCAAGTTCCTCGAGACCAGGAAGATTCCCCAATTCCGCGCCGGCGATACGCTGCGCGTCGGGGTCAAGGTCGTCGAAGGCGACCGCAGCCGCGTGCAGAACTACGAAGGCGTCTGCATCGCCCGGTCGAACCGCGCGATGGGCAGCAACTTCACCGTCCGTAAGATCAGCTTCGGCGAAGGCGTCGAGCGCGTCTTCCCGCTGTATTCGCCGAACATCGATTCGATCGAGGTCGTCCGCCGCGGCGTCGTCCGTCGCGCCAAGCTGTATTATCTGCGCGGCCGGTCGGGCAAGTCGGCGCGGATCGTCGAAAAGCGCGACGCCCGTCCGGGTGCTGGTGCGGCCTGAGCCAACGCCGCGGACGCCTGTCGCGTCCGCAAGTTGGATCGGGACTCGCGCCGAACCTGACGGCGGGTCGGCGGATTCCCCGCCGAAACCGTCCGACGGCGCGGCTCTGCCGCGACCCGCTGCGCCACCCGCAGTCCGCTTGCCTCTAGCCAACTCTGCCGCCCTCGGCTAATGCATATGCACGTATCGCGCCAGTTGAGCGTGAGGGGTGTGCATGGCGGATATCGAGGTCTTGGAGCGGGAAGCAGCGGATAGCGCGGCGGCGTCGCGCAACGGTCTCGCGGTTGTCGCCATCGGCAAGAAATACGACAAGCGCGTCGTTCTCCGCGACGTCTCGCTGACGGTCAACCGTGGCGAAGTCGTCGGGTTGCTTGGGCCGAACGGCGCTGGAAAGACGACGTGCTTTTATTCGATCATGGGGCTGGCGAAGCCCGATCAGGGCCGTATCCTGCTCGACGGCACCGACATCACCAGCCTGCCGATGTACCGCCGCGCGCAGCTCGGCCTCGGTTACCTGCCGCAGGAAACGTCGATCTTTCGCGGGCTGACCGTCGCGCAGAATATCCTCGCGGTGCTCGAGGTGGTCGAGCCCGACAAGGCGACGCGGGCGGGGCGGCTCGAACAGCTGCTCGACGAATTCCACATCGGTCGGCTGCGCGACGCCCCGGCCATGGCGTTGTCGGGCGGCGAGCGACGGCGGTGCGAGATCGCGCGTGCGCTCGCGGCGCGGCCGTCGATCATGCTCCTCGACGAGCCGTTCGCGGGCATCGACCCGATTTCGATCGCCGACATCCGCGGGCTCGTCGTCGACCTGCGTGACCGCGACATCGGCGTGCTGATCACCGACCATAATGTCCGCGAGACGCTCGACATCGTCGACCGCGCCTGCATCATCTACGACGGTCGCGTCTTGTTCGAAGGCACGCCCGAGGCGCTCGTCGCCGACGAGACCGTCCGGCGCGTCTATCTCGGCGAAGGGTTCAGCCTCTAGGGCCGCGGTCCGGGGGGGCACGTCATGAGCATCGGTCCCCGCCTCGATCTCCGGCAGAGCCAGTCGCTCGTCATGACGGTGCAGCTCCAGCAGGCGATCAAGCTGCTGGCGCTGACCAACGTCGAACTCGAGGCGTTTATCGGGGCCGAGATCGAGAAGAACCCGCTGCTCGACGCGGGCGAGCAGGGGACGATCGCCGCGCGCGTCACCGCGCCCGCCGAACCCGCGACCGCCGACCAGTTGATCGCCGCCGGTAACGGGGCGGTCGACGCCCCGCTCGATGTCGACTTCGCCGCCGAAACCTTCCATCACGACGGCCCGACCGACAGCATCACCGACAGCGGATTTCAGCAGGGCGGCAGCTTCGACGGCGCCGGGGCGATTAGTGGCGGCGGATCGGGCGAAGCCGTCGACTTCGACGGCCTCGCGACCGCCGAGGCGTCGCTGATCGACCTGTTGATCGAACAGGCGGTCGCTGCCTTCGCCGACCCCGCCGAGCTGATCGTTGCCCGCCATCTGATCGACCAGATCGACGACGCAGGGTATCTGACTGGCGGCAGCGTGGACGATGTCGCCGACCGGCTCGACGCCGACCCGCACGCGGTCGAGCGCATCCTCGGCGTGATCCACCGCTTCGACCCCGTCGGCGTCGGCGCGCGGACGTTGCGCGAGTGCCTGAGCGTCCAGGCGCGCGAGGCCGACCGCTTCGACCCGGCGATGGCGGCGCTGCTCGCCAATCTCGAGACGCTCGCGCGCGGCGACATGGCAACTCTGCGCCGCGTGTGCGGGGTCGACCAGGAGGACCTGTCGGACATGATCCGCGAGCTGCGCGGGTACAACCCGAAACCCGGCCTGCTGTACGGCGGCGAGCGGATGCAGAGCGTCATCGCCGACGTTTTCGTTCACCGGCTGAAACAGGGCGGCTGGGTCGTCGAGTTGAACAGCGCGACCCTGCCGCGCGTCCTCGTCGACCGCGGCTATCACGCCGAGCTAAGTGCGGCCCCGGTCGGGCACGACGCGCATGCGAAGGACCGCGCGCGCGAAACCAAGGTGTTCCTGTCGGACTGCCTTGCCAGCGCGACATGGCTGGTCAAGGCGCTCGACCAGCGCGCGCGGACGATCGTCAAGGTCGCGACCGAACTGGTCAAGCAACAGGAAGCGTTCTTCGAGCACGGCGTCAACCACCTCAAGCCGCTGACACTGCGCGCGATCGCCGACGAGATCGGGATGCACGAATCGACGGTCAGCCGGGTGACGTCGAACAAGTATCTGAGCTGCGACCGCGGGCTGTTCGAACTCAAGTATTTCTTCACGAGCGGCATCCAGTCGAACGACGGCGGCGAAGCGGCGTCGGCGCTCGCGGTCAAGGACCGGATCGTCCGGCTGATCGCGGTCGAGCCTGCCGCGGTGCCGCTGTCGGACGACAAGCTCGTCGTCCTCCTCCAGGCCGAAGGGTTCGACATCGCCCGGCGGACGGTGATGAAGTACCGCGAGGCGCTCGGCATCGGCTCGAGCGTCGCGCGGCGGCGGGCGAAGTTGCTGGAGGCGGCGGCTTAACGCGCAGGCGATTCCGGGGTATCATGGTGACCGGAAAGCGGGGGGAACTGCGATGATCGTTACTTGGGCACTACGCGCCGGGACTGCCGCGCTGCTGATCGCCGCGACCGTCGCACGCGCCGACGTCGTCAGCGACTGGGCCGAGTTCGCCAACGCCGTCGATGCCGCCGGATCGAGTGGCGAGGCTCCGTTCGACGTCGACACCTACCTCGCCGGCACCCGCGCCGACCTCGCGATGTTCGAAGCCGCCGATGCGGTCGACCGCCGCTACGCGTCCTTCCTCGGGGTTCCCCGCGCGGCGGCGGGAGCGTCGGGGGCGATCGCGGTGGCGACGGCGGCGCGCGACGTGCTGCTCGCCGCCTATCCCGGGCAGAAGGCGATGATCGAAGACCGGTACGTCCTCGCGCTCGCCGAAGAGAAGGACGGTCCGGGACGGATGGCCGGGATCGCGACCGGGCACGCGGCGGCGGCGGCAGCGCTCAAGGCCGGTGGCCTCGATCCGGCGGCGAGCCTCGTGCCGTATTGGCCGGCGGGGCGACCGGGGCAGTGGCTGCCGACCGGGGGAACGGTGATCGATATCCACTACACCGCGATGCGTCCGTGGTTCATGACCTCGGCGGCGCAGTTCCGTCCGGGCCCGCCGGTCGCGCTCGACTCGGCGCGCTGGGTCAAGGACGTCGACGAGGTTCGTCGGCTCGGCGGCAAGACGAGCACCGAACGGTCGGCTGCCGACACCGTCCTCGCGCGTTTCTGGGTCCAGGCCGATTCGAGCGCGGCGCTGCGCGCGGTGGCGGCGCAACCCGGACGCAGCCTCGTCAGGAACGCGCGTTTCTATGCGATGATGGCGCTTGCGGGCGACGACATGGGCCTCGCGCTGACCGAGGCGAAGCTGCACTATGGCTTCTGGCGCCCGATCACCGCGATCCGCGCGGGCGGCGGCAATGCGGCGATCGTGGCCGACCCGCTCTGGGAGCCACTGCTCAGGACCCCGCTCCACCCCGAATATCCGTGCGGTCACTGCGCCAACGCCGCGACGATCGCGACCGTCATCGACGCCGAGGGCGCGCCGAAATCGGGGCTGCCGTTCACCAGTACCAAGATGCCGGGCGTGACCGTCACCGTGCCGACGACCGCCGATTATGTCCGGCAGGACTCGTTCAGCCGCATCGCCGGGGGCGTCCATTTCCGCTCGACCGCCGAGGTCAGCGAGGCGATGGCGCGCAGGATCGCCGCCAACACCCTCGCGCGGTTCGCGCCGCCGCTCTAGGCGGGCAACGCCTCCCGGACCGGGAAGTTCGTCGCCAGCCACGCCGCGACGAGGTCGCCGACCCGCGCCTCGACGTCGCCCCACCACAGCCAGTGGCTCGCGCCCGGCAGCTCGTGATAATCGACCGGTCCGGCGATCTTGCGCGCCGTCGCCCGCGCGATGCCCGACGGCGTGATGCGGTCGCGGTCGCCAGTGACGATCAGCGTCGGCATCGTCAGACGGCTGTGGTCGACCACCGTCGATCCGGTCTTGGCGACGAACGGCAGCGCCAACTCGAACAGCACGCGCCCCGAATCCCAGACGAGCGCGGCGATTTCGGCGTCGGCGATCGCCGCCGGCACCTCGTTGTAGATCCCCCAGCGGGCGCGGTCGGCGTCGATCTTCGTCGGGCGTTCCCACCATTTCGATTTGGTGATCACCCCGAGCAACGTCCGCAGCGGATCGATCGCGGGGACGTTCGTCACGGCGGTCGCGGCGGGGGAGAACAGGATCAGCCCCGGCGCGCCGACCCGCGCCGCGACCGCCTGCGCGAGGAACCCGCCCATCGAATGCCCGGCGATGATCGGCGGTTCGGGCAATGCCGCGATCTCGGCAACGAGGAAAGAGATGTAATCCTCGACCCCGACCATGCCGAGTTCCGCTGGCGGGGCCGCATCGGGGGCGCGGTCGTGGAACGGCAGCGCTGGGGCGTGCGTCACGCGCCCGGTCGCCTCGATCCGCGCCCGCAGCGACGCAAAGACGGCGGGCGTGCTCCACATGCCGTGGATGAAGACGACTGGGGTCACAGCACGACGCCCGACGCGGCGAGCACCGCCATCGTCACGAGCTCGCTCGCGCCGCTGACCATCGGCGCGATCTGG
>JBBSFF010000094.1:0-7501 GCA_038238995.1 Sphingomonadales bacterium | reverse complement strand
TGGGGCGGCGAGGAGGGGCTGGCCCGCGCGTTCGCGGACGTCGACGAGCTGGCTCGCGCGTGCCGCTTCGTCGACTGCGGCCACGCCGGTGAACCGGGCTGCGCGGTCGCGGCCGCGATCGCGGGTGGCGAGCTGCCAGCGGACCGCCTGCGTCTTGGTTTCGGTCACCGGCTTACCTTCGCGCGTCGCCGGCTTGAACCGGAAGCGACGCTCGACCAGCTTGCAGGTCATCTCGTCGAGCCGTGGGAAGCCGCTGCTGGTGGCAACCGAGCAGCCGCTCGCCTTGCCGTCAACACCTACGGTGTAGGAGACGCGGGTAACGCCCTGTTCTTCGGCACGCTTCGAGGCCTCGGGATAGTCCTCTTCGCCGATGCTGTTGCCGCGACCTGGCACTGCGGCGGTCGGCGGCGACGAGGGCGGCGCGGGCGGCGCAGGAGCTGCGACCGGAGCCACGAACTTCGGCGGCTCGACCTGCTGAACCTTCTGCTGGACGGTAATCGTCGGGGCCACCGGCGGCGCGTCGATCGTCACTTCCGGCGGCGGCACGAACGGCGGAATCTCGATGTCCTTCGGCGGCGGCGGCGGCGGCTCGTCGGGCGGTGGCTTGTCTTCGACGATATTGACCGTCTCGAGCGGACCGGCAATCTTCTTCACTATCTTGAGGGCGAGCCCCGTGATGAGTGCGTAGCCGAGGAAGATATGAATGATCACGGCTATGCCGAGACCGATCATCTTGCCTCTGCTCATTCCCTGATCAGCGTAAGCCATAACGCGAGCGAAACTCCCTCAATGAGCGGCGCCTGCAGCGCCCCTGCCGTGGTCCATCTCGCCGATCAACGCCCCGGTTGACAAGCTGCAATCCACCGGAGCGCATTAAGTTGCGCAATCGAGCGGCTTGATGTTCAAACATTAGCGGCGACCCTGGCCTGCCGCAACCCGCTTTGTCGGCTCGGGCGACATTGCTGCGCCTTACTTTCCGCGGGTTGCCGCTGCACGTGTCGCAGCTTAAGTCG
Organism: Sphingomonadales bacterium; assembly: GCA_038238995.1. Lineage (GTDB taxonomy): Bacteria > Pseudomonadota > Alphaproteobacteria > Sphingomonadales > Sphingomonadaceae > Polymorphobacter_B. The sequence continues at coordinate 6,488 of JBBSFF010000094.1, read as the reverse complement.
CGAGCACCCGTAGCGGAGCGACGCATGACCATCGTTCGCCGTTTTATCGCGCCGATTGCCCTGCTCCTCTCCGCAGCACCCGCTGCCGCGGCGAGTTTTGCCGATTTGACGGCGCTAAGCCTCGCTGCGCCGATCGTCATTCGGGCAACGATCTACAAGACCGAGCGTCTGAAGCCGCGCGACGCGCCCGGTGTCGCTCCGGGCAGTGCGAGGCTTTTAATCTCCGCCGCAACCACCACGGCGATCGTCGCACCCGGCGACGTGCCCCCGCGGATCGGGTATCTGCTCGACGTGCCGCTCGACGCGCGAGGCAAGCCGCCGCAGCTGCTGCGCACCGACGTGCTGCTGTTCCTCCGCGCCGATCCGGCGGTCGCGGGGCAGTTCGTGCTGACCGATGCGCACGGCCAGATCAACTGGACGCCCGACGCCGACGCCGCGATTCGCGAAGTGTTGACGAGCGCCCGCAGCGGCACCGTCCCGGTTGTCGCCGGCATCACGTCAGCGTTTCGGGTGCCCGGCGCGGTGCCGGGCGAGGCCGAGAGCCAGTTCTTCCTGTCGACCGCCGACGGCAAGCCGGTCTCGCTCGTCGTGCTGACCCGCCCGGGGCAGGCACGACGGCTGAGCATCGCGCTCGGCGATGTCATCGACGACGCGGCGGCGGGGGTGCAGCCGGGGACACTGCTGTGGTACCGTCTTGCGTGTTTCCTGCCGAGGGCTTTGCCGCGGGCGCTCAACGCGGGGGCGGAAGTTGCCGACGATTATCGTTTCGTGCTGACGTCGCTCGGTGCCTGCGGCCGAACGTTCTAGAACGATGCGATCTCGACCCCGACGGCGGCGCAATCGGGGTAGATGTCGGGCTTGCGGGTCGATACACGGATGCCGGTGACGCCGCGCCGCGCCGCGACAAGGTCGTAGACCGCGCGGCACACCGTCTCCTGCAGGTTGAAGCGGCGTCCGGCGACGATCGCGATGATGCCGGTCCGCAACGCGTCATAATCCCACGCCGCGTCGACTGAATCGCATTCAGGAAAATCGATCGCGTCGAGCCAGACTTCGACATTGAGTCGCAGGCGCTGCGGGGTGCCGATCTCGAACGCGTGGAAGCCGATGTCGACCGGCAGGTCGAAGTCCTCGAGAATAATCTTGCGCGTCCGCGGGGCAAGCGTGGCCGGGATCAGGCCGATGAGGTCGGTCATTCGGGTTCCACAATGTACGCGACATCGCGCGGCAGTCCGAGCAGGCGCTGCCCGGCATCGAGCGTGATCGTCTGGGCGTTGAGCGTCGGCGTGGCAACGATGTAGCGCAGCGTCGCGACGATTTCGGCGACGTCGACCCCGCGCCCGAGCGGGTTGCGGGTGTGCGCCTTCTCGAAATTCTCGCGTGATTGCGGCCCGCTGACCATCGTCACCGCGGGCGCGATCGCATTGACGCGAAGCTTCGGTGCGTAGGCGCGCGCGGCAAGCTCGGTCAGCCCGGCAAGGCCGATCTTGCTAACGGTATACGACAGGAAATCGGGATTGAGGCTGGCGAGCTTGGCGTCGAGCAGGTTGACCACCATGCCGTCGCGCTCGACCGCCGCCGCGAACGCCTGGATCAGCAACGCGGGCGCGCGCAGGTTGATCGCCATGTGGCGATCCCATTGATCGGCGGTGAAGTCGTCGAAATGGTCGCCGTCGAAGCGCGACGCGCTATTGACGAGCAACCCCGGCGGTGCGGCCGCGACCGCCGCAGCAACGATCGCCGCAGCGGCGGCGGGATCGCCAAGGTCGGCGGTTACGATCGAGGCACCGCCGCCGTCGGCGATCAGCGCGTCGCGCAGCGCCGCAGCCTCGTCGATCGAGGTGTGGCAGTGGATTACGACGTGCCAGCCGTCGGCGGCAAGCGCACGGACGAGTTGCGCCCCGATGCGCTTGGCCCCGCCCGTCACGATCGCGCTGCGGTTGAGAGATTTGGTTGCCACCGTCGCCGGGTAGCGAGCGCGTTGCCGGGCGGCAAGCGCGGCACGGTGCCGCCCGAAAAACAGGCAGCGCCAGCCGCTCACACCGTCCGACGGTGGAGCCCGCGCGACTGCGCGCATGCCGTCCGACCCTCGCCCACCGCTTTGTCCACATCCGTCGTGGATAAGCCGCGCTTGAGGCGCGACGGTCGCGCGCCTAGATGCCGGGGACCGATGGCTCAACCCCCGCCCCCCGATCGCTTTTCCGAGGAAACCGCAACCTTCGCCGTGCGCGGGAAGGATACGCCCGATCTCGACGCCGGGGTCGCGGCGATCCGCAATGTCCTGCGGACCTTGCCGGCCCGCCCCGGCGTCTACCGGATGCTAAACAGCGACGGCGACGTGCTGTACGTCGGCAAGGCGCGCGCGTTGAAGGCGCGGGTGACGAACTATACCCAGGTGACCCGCCTGCCCCGCCGCCTGCAGCGGATGGTCGCGCAGACGCGGTCCATGACGATCGTGACGACAAATTCGGAGAGCGAGGCGCTGCTCCTCGAGGCGCAGCTGATCAAGCGCTTTCGCCCGGCGTACAACGTGCTGCTCCGCGACGACAAAAGCTTTCCGTTCATCTTCCTGCGCGAGGATCACGGCTTCCCGCGCATTTCGAAGCACCGCGGCGCCCGCGTCGGAAAAGGGATTTATTACGGCCCGTTCGCGAGCGCGGGCGCGGTCAACACCACGCTCAACGCGCTGCAGAAGGTTTTCCTGTTGCGGTCGTGTTCGGACTCGTTCTTCGCCAACCGGTCGCGCCCATGCCTGCTCCACCAGATCAAGCGCTGCTCGGCCCCGTGCGTCGGGCGCGTCGAAGCCGGTGCCTATGCCGAGCTCGTCGACGACGCCAAGGCGTTCCTGTCGGGCAAGAGTCAAGAGGTTCAGCGCAAGCTCGGCGGGCTGATGGAAACGGCGGCGGGCGAGCGTGACTTCGAACTCGCCGCAGTGTTCCGCGACCGGCTGCGTGCGCTGACGTACATCCAGGGCAGTCAGGCGATCAACGCCGCCGACAGCGCCGCCGACGCCGACATCGTCGCGCTCGCATGCAGCGCCGGGGTGATGTGCATCCAGGTCTTCTTCATTCGCGGCGGGCAGAATTGGGGGCACCGCGCCTTCTTTCCGGCGCATACGAACGACGTCGCCGAAGACGAGGTGCTGTCGGCGTTTCTCGCGCAGTTCTACGACGACGTGCCGGTGCCGCGCGAGGTGCTGCTCGACCGGACGCTCGACGAGATGGCGTTGCTCGCCGACGCGCTGTCGGAGCGGGCGGGACGGCGCGTCGGCCTGCGCGCGCCGCAACGCGGGTCGTCGGCGCGGCTCGTCGAACAGGCGAGGCGCAACGCCAAGGAAGCGCTCGAACGCCACCTCGCCGAATCGACGACGCAGGGCAAATTGCTCGGCGAACTCGCCGAGCTGTTCGATCTCGCCGCACCGCCGCAACGGATCGAGGTCTACGACAACAGCCACATCCAGGGGACCGCCGCGCTCGGCGCGATGATCGTCGCCGGGCCCGAAGGCTTCCGCAAGAACGCGTATCGCAAGTTCAACATGACCCATGCGAGCATTACCCCCGGTGACGACTTTGCGATGATGAAGGCGATGCTCGGACGCCGCTTCGTCCGGCTCGAGAAGGAAGATCCCGACCGGACGAGCGGCGACTGGCCCGACCTGCTGCTGATCGACGGCGGGCGCGGGCAACTCAACGCCGTCCTCGAGGTGATGGGCGAACTCGGCGTGTTCAACGTCTGCGTCGTCGGCGTGGCGAAGGGCCCCGACCGCAACGCGGGGCGCGAGACCTTCTACCTGCCCGACGGGCGCGAACTGACGTTGCCGCCGAACGCGCCGGTGTTGTTCTTCCTCCAGCGGTTGCGCGACGAAGCGCATCGTTTCGCGATCGGCGCGCACCGGGCGAAGCGGTCGAAGGCGATCGTCGCCAATCCGCTCGACGACGTCCCCGGCATCGGGCCGGCGCGCAAGCGGGCGTTGCTGATGCACTTCGGCACGAGCCGCGCGGTGCGCGGAGCGACGCTCGCCGACCTTGAAAAGGCCCCCGGCATCAGCAAGGCGACCGCCGCCGCGCTCCACGGCCACTTTCATCCGCGCGGGTAGGCGCATAGCGTCCAGGGATGGCCAGTCGTTTTAACAGTGATTCGCCGGAAATTCCACGCTACGCCGAGGACTTCGCGGCATGGTCGTTCTACCAGTCGATGCTCCTCCGGTCGGGTCAGTTACACTTGCTGGATCGCGCCTGGATCGCCGAGGAATTGGACAGTTTGGGACATCAAGAATTCGATAGATTGGAAAGCGAGATCCGCATCATCCTGGCCGCGAAGCATTTGAAGAGGAACCCCGGCCTAGCGCCGTGTTGCGATGAGGTGTTGATCGATGTTTATGACGACGCAAGGCGCGACGCTTCCGGGAAAACCGATATGCCGCTGAAGACTTTTCCGCTCGAATGCCCGTATGCTTGCGATGAAGTGATGTCTCGCGAAGTTGTTTGGCCGGACGACGCGGCAGCATGACGATCACCCTCTACACCGCCGCGACGCCCAACGGGTATAAGGTATCGGTCGCGCTCGAGGAGCTCGGCCTCGCCTATGACGTGCGCAAGCTCGACCTGATGGCGGGCGAGCAGAAGCAGCAGTGGTTCTTCGACATCTGCCCGAACGGGCGCATCCCGGCTATCGTCGACGATGGTTTCGCGGTGTTCGAATCGGGCGCCATCCTGATGTACCTCGCCGAGAAGACCGGCCAGCTCATGCCGTCGGATGTTCACGGACGCAGCCGGGTGATCCAGTGGCTGATGTTCCAGATGGGCGGCGTCGGCCCGATGATGGGGCAGGCGAATGTCTTCTTCCGCTATTTCCCCGAGAAGATTCCCGCTGCGATCGCGCGCTATCAGGGTGAGGGGCGGCGCTTGTTCACCGTTCTCGACGCGCAACTCGCCAAGACCGAATATCTCGCGGGCGACAATTACAGCATCGCCGATATCGCCAACTGGTGCTGGACACGGATCGCGAACTGGTCGGGGATCGACACCGACGGCTTGCCCCACCTGTCGCGCTGGCACGCCGCCATCGCCGCGCGTCCGGCAGCGATCAAGGGCATCACCGTTCCCGAGGATACGAGCGCGCGGATGGCCGACCCCGGCGCGGCCGAGAAAACCGCCGCCGACATCCGCACGATGGTCGAGATGGGCAAGCCTGCCGCCTGACCTAAGAATTGCGACCCGCGCGTCGCGACGATCGAGGAACCGCAATGCCGAATCATTTGCCGCTCACCGAGGGGGCACTTGTCGCCGCGCTCGTCGTCTATGTTTGGGCGTCACTCCGTGTGGCCCGGGCGCGCGGAAAATACGGCGTCGACGCGCCCGCGGTGACCGGACCGACCGAATTCGACCGGGCGTTTCGCGCGCAGCAGAACACTGTCGAGCAAATGCCGTTGTTCCTCCCGCTGCTCGGTCTCGCGGCGTTGCTGTGGGGCGACCTGTGGGCCGGCCTCTACGGCACGATCTGGTGCGTCGGTCGGATCGCCTACATCGAGGGTTATATCCGTGCCGCCCCGAAGCGCTCGGTCGGCTTTCTACTGTCGGGCGGACTGTCGATGGGCGTGTTGATTGCGATCATCGTCACGTTCGCGTTGCGGCAACTCGGGATCGGCTAAAGTCCCCGAAAGGTCGCGAAGTCGTCGACCGCCGCCCGGCGGGCTCGCATTCCGTTGACCGGGTCGGCGGAGTTGGCGACGCCGATCGCCATGCCGCAGAACAGCATGCGTTCGGGCGGCAGGTCGAGGAACTTTCCGACGGTCGCCGGATAGATCGCCCAGCATTCCTGCGCGCAGCTGTCGAGCCCTTCCTCGCGCAACAATAGCATCACCGTCTGCAGGAACATGCCGAGGTCGGACCATTGCGGCGGTCCCATGCCCCGGTCGACCGAGCAGAACAAAGCGAGCGGCGCGCCGAAAAATTGAAAGTTGCGCGCGAACCACATCAGCCGCGCGAACTTGTTTTCGCGCGGGATGCCGAGCGCGCCGTACAGGTCCTCGCCGACCTCGAAGCGATACGCCTTGTGGCGATCGGGTAGCGCCTTGGGGTAGATATCATACTCGCTCCCCTCCCCGCCCGGAGCCTCGCGGATGCGGTTGAGCATGATCGCTTTGAGCTCGGCGAGCGATTCGCCGCCGAGCACGTCGATGTGCCACGGCTGGACGTTGCCGCCCGACGGTGCCCGCGCCGCGCGGTCGAGAACGCGGCGGATTACCGCGGCGTCGATCGGATCGGGCAGGAAGCCGCGCACCGACCGGCGGCTCGCGACCGCTTCACTGACCAGCATCGTCGTCGCTCCCCGTTGAGTTGCTCAAGCCCATAGCCTATCCCGCCCGAGTGTTGTCCAGCCTCCCCAATCTCCTCACGCTCAGCCGGATCTTCGCGGTGCCGCGGCTGGTGGCACTGCTGTGGGACCCCGGCGTCGCGGCGACGCTCGCGGCATTCGTGCTGTTCTGC
>JBBSFF010000093.1:0-7570 GCA_038238995.1 Sphingomonadales bacterium | reverse complement strand
GCCGCGGCGCGATCGCCGCGAGGAATTCGTCGCGGGTCATCACCTCGACCGGCTCCGGCCCACCGATCGCATCGGCGCCGTAGGTGTCGGGCATCAGCTTGGCGAGCATCGAGAATGCCAGCCGGTTGTCGAAGATGCGGTAAGTGTCGACGACCTTGCCCTGGAACAGGACGCGGCGCTTGACCCCGCGCAGCACGCGCTTAAACAACGCGGCTTCGAGCGCCGCCGCATCGATCCCGGTCGACCGCGGCCGTCGTGGCCCGGCGATGCGGTCCCATTCGTCGGCGAACGCCTTGTGCCGCTCGCGCGCCCGATAAAAGGCGAAGCGCGAGAAGCCGGTCGTGTCGGCCGCCGCGCCGACCATGCCGCATTCCTTGAACGCGGCGATGAAGGCGGCGCGGGCGGGCGCGTCGACCATTTTCACCGGAGTTTTCGCGGGACGGCTGGCCATCGCATCGAGCCTCTTCTGAAACGCAAACCGCCCACCGGGGGCCGGTGGGCGGAGTTCTGCAGCATTCCTGAAGACTACACTTTAGCGGTTCGCTTGTCAAGTGTTTTGTGCCTGTAGGGTTTGTTTCCTACAACCTGTAGGGTTGCTTTCCTATCATTTGTAGGACAATTCATCAGCGTAATTGATAATGATCGGCTAGCCGGTCGAGCGCGAGGAGGAGCACGACTTTCCCTGCGCGCGCCGGCCAGCCGAGCGCCTTTTCGCAAGTTTCGAGCCCGTCGCCGCTGCACACGACGCGCCACAGGATATCCGACAGTCCGCCGCCGACCGCCGTCACCGCGCCCTCGAAGCGTTGTTTCGCCGCGAGCTGCGCGGTCGAGGCGTCGATCATATCGGGGGCCCCCCGTGCGCCGCGCATCGCCGGTCCCGCGTCCCACGCCATCGTTGTCCGGGGGCTGAGGCTCGCGCGCATGAAGTCGCCGCGCAGCCGCTCGCCCGCCTCGAACTGGCGCGCCGACACCATCCCCCGCCGGACGAGCCAGCCGAGCGGCGATTCGGCAAGGTTGACGGTGACGCGGACGCGGTCGATGACCGCCGACGGCGCGAGCCGAGCCTCGGCGAACAGGCGGTTGGGGCCCGCGGCGGGCAGATGCGATGCGGCGGCGGGTACGGCCTTGGCGATCGGGCGGCGGGCGGTCTTGGGCACGGGCGGTCTCCTCGAACCCGAAACGACTCGGGCGAATCGGTCTTGCCATAGCCGTTCATCTGTAGGACAGAGGCAAACCCTACAGGTTCAGGAGATTTCCGTGATCACCCGTATCCGCGAGGTCCGCAAAGCCAAGCGCATGACGCTCCACGAGGTCGCCGCCGCGTGCGACCCGGCGACGACGGCGCAGACGATCGGGCGGCTCGAAACCGGCATGCGCACTGTTTCGGTCGGCTGGCTCAACCGCATCGCCGCCGCATTGGGCGTCGCCGCCGCCGACCTCGTCACGCTCCCCGACCGGATCGACGTGCCGGTCACCGCGGTCCTGACCGCCGAGGGTGCGATTCCGCCGCGCCGCGCCACCGCGCTGCTGCCCCCCGCCCCCCAGGGCGAATATGTCGGGATGATGGTCGAGATCGCGCAGGGCGATTACCGCAACGGCGATTCGGTCTGGCTCGAGAAGTTGGGCCCGAAGGAATTCCCGACCGCACTCAACCGCGACATCCTCGTGCCGCGCGCCGCCGGACGCTTCGCTTTCGGGCGGCTGGTCGGGACCGAGGGCAAGAAGTTGCAGCTTTTGCCGCTCGAACCGGGTGCGCGGCAACTTGTGGTCGGCGACGCGGCGTGGATCGGCGTCGTGCGGATACTCGTGCGGGCGCTGTAGCGCGGAATGCGGGCGCTGCCGCCGACTGGACTTCGCGCGCCCCTGCGCCCACTTGGAACCGCATGCTTCCGCTGATCGACCCCTTCGGCCGCACCGTCGACTATCTGCGGATTTCGGTCACCGACCGCTGCGATTTCCGCTGCGTCTACTGCATGTCGGAAAACATGACGTTTCTGCCGAAATCAGAGGTACTTAGCCTCGAGGAAATCGACCGGATCGCAACCGGCTTCGTCCGCCGCGGCACCCGCAAACTGCGCCTGACCGGCGGCGAACCGCTCGTCCGGCGCGGGGTCGTCGGCCTGATCGCCAGCCTGTCGCGCCACATCGCCAGTGGCGATCTCGACGAGATCACCCTGACCACCAACGGCTCGCAATTGCGTAAGTTCGCCAATGACTTGGCTGCCGCCGGGGTCCGCCGGATCAACGTCAGCCTCGACACCCTCGACCCCGTCAAGTTCGCCCGGATCACCCGTTGGGGCCGCCTCGACCAAGTGCTCGACGGCATCGCCGCCGCCAGGGAAGCCGGGCTCCACGTCAAGATCAACATGGTCGCCCTGAACGGCCTCAACGACGACGAGATCGACGCGATGCTCGGCTGGACCGCCGCGCACGGCCACGACCTCGTCCTGATCGAAACGATGCCGCTGGGGGCGATCGACGAGGATCGCGCCGACCGCTACCTGCCGCTGAAAGCGGTCCGCCGCGACCTCGAAACCCGCCATACCCTGGTCGACCTGCTCGACAAGACCGGCGGCCCGGCGCGCTATGTCCGCATCGCCGAGACCGGGCAACGCCTTGGATTCATTACGCCGTTGACGCATAATTTCTGCGAAGGCTGCAACCGCGTGCGCCTTACCGCGACCGGGCAGCTGTTCCTGTGCCTCGGTCAGGACGACGCCGCCGACCTGCGCGCCGTCCTCCGCAGCAGCGACGACGACGCCGTCCTCGACGCCGCGCTCGACGAGGCGATATCGCGCAAGCCCAAGGGCCACGACTTCGTCATCGACCGCACCGCCCGCGCCCCCGCCGTCGCCCGCCACATGAGTGTCACCGGCGGATGATCCGCCGGATGGCGCTGCTCGTGTCGCCGACCGCGCAGGCGAAGGCGGCCGAAGCGCTGCTCCGCCCGCTCTACGACTGGACCGCGATCCGCGATGCCGAGGTCGTCGTCGCGCTCGGCGGCGACGGGTTCCTGCTCCAGGTGCTCCACGCCGCGCTCAACGCCCGCCAGCCGCGCCCGGTGTTCGGCATGAACCTCGGCTCGGTCGGGTTTTTGATGAACGAGTTCCGCGTCGACGACCTGCCGGGGCGGCTGACGACGGCGCGCGCCTTCGCGCTCCATCCGCTGGCGATGGCAGCGCGAACGGTCGGCGGCGCGACGACGATTTCACCCGCAATCAACGAAGTATCGCTACTCCGCGAGACGCGGCAGGCGGCGAAGCTCGAGATCAGCGTCGACGGCAAGGTGCGGATGGCCGAGCTGTCGTGCGACGGCGTGCTCGTCGCGACGCCGGCGGGATCGACCGCGTACAACTTGTCGGCGAACGGCCCGATCCTGCCGCTCCAGGCCGACCTGCTCGCGCTAACCCCGATCAGCCCGTTCCGGCCCCGGCGCTGGCGCGGGGCGCTGTTGCCGATGGCGTCGACGATCGAAATCCGCATCCTCGAAGCCGAAAAGCGCCCGGTCAGCGCGGTCGCCGATCAGCTCGAGGTCCGCGACGTCGCCAGCGTGCGGATCGTCAGCGACCGCAGCGTCACACTCGACCTGCTGTTCGACCCCGGCCACGCGCTCGACGACCGCATCTTCACCGAGCAATTCGAGAATTGAGCCGATCGGCGACGGGGCTTGTCGCCCGCGATGCGCGTCGCTATAGCCGCCGCTCCATTCCCTGGTAGCTCAGCGGTAGAGCGTTCGACTGTTAATCGAAATGTCGCAGGTTCGAATCCTGCCCGGGGAGCCATTTCAGCACAGTCGATCGTTCAGCGCCGCTGCCGCCGCCGGCGCGCGGACTTTGCCGCCGTTGATGAAATAGACGAACACGTCGCGATCACCCCTTGCCCACGCCCGCGCCTGTTCGGCCCAGCCGTCGAGCGCGGCGGGCGGATAACCGGTCGGCTCGTCGGCGTCGCCGTTCTGCAACCGGGTGTAGGTGAAGCCGGCGGTCGCTTCGTCGAACATTGGATAGGCATAGGCGTCGGCAAAGACGATCGCGCAGCCGGCGTCGCGCGCCATCGTCACGAAGGCGGGATCGCGGAAACTCTCGTGGCGCGGCTCGAGCGCGTGGCGGAATTTACCGGGGAGCAGCTTGACGAATTTGGCGAAATCATTCGCGTCGAACTGCTTGGTCGCCGCGAACTGCCACAGGATCGGCCCGAGCTTGTCGCCGAGTTCGCCGACCCCGGACGCAAAAAAGCGGTCGATCGACTCGCCCGCCCCGGCGAGCTCGCGGCGGTTGACCGCGAAGCGCGGGGCCTTGAGCGAGAACACGAAGCCGTCGGGGGTCTCGACCGCCCACTTGGCGTAGGTCGCGGGCGACATCGAGCCGTAGAAGGTGCCGTTGACCTCGATCGTCGTCAGCGCATGGCTGGCGAATTCGAGCTCGCGCGCGTGCGGCAGTCCGGGTGGATAGAAGACCCCGCGCCACGGCTCGAAGGTCCAGCCGCCGATGCCGGTGCGGATCGTCACAGCCCGGTCCCTCCTACAGCAGCGCGAGCACGATCAGCGCGAGCCCGGCGAGGCTGACCAGCCAGACGAGCGAGCGCACCACCGGCACCCCGAAGGCGTAGAGCGGCAGGTAGATCACCCGGCCCCAGAAATAGAGCTCGGCCCCAAGAACGGTCTTCGACGTGTGGATGCTGGCGGCGTGCGCGATCAACACCGCGGCGATGAACAGCGGCAGCGTTTCGAACAGGTTTGCCTGTGCCTTGCCGAGCCGCTCGGCGATCGGCGACAAGGGCGGCATCGCGCCGTCGCGCGGCCCCATGTTCCACTTCGCGCCGTATTGCCGGGTGCGGACGACGTCGAACGCGATGATGTAGACGAAGGCGAGGACGATCGTCCATGCGAGCAGGGTCAATTCGGTCGTCATCGTCGGGCCTCCTGGGTTAACGCAGCGCCGCCTCGACCTCGGCCCAGACGCGATTGAAACTGCGCGCCGCCGCCCCATTCGGCGCCGTCGCGGCGACCGGGGCCTGATGGACCGCCATCGCCTCGATGCCGACCGCGTAAGGGATCGCGACGCGGTCGGGCGCGCGGTCGACGGTCGCCTTGTGCAGCGCGCGACGCCGGTCGACCATCGTCCAAACCGGGACCAGCTTCGGCCCTTTCTTGTGGTGCTTGGCGAGGTGCGCGACGAGCTGGTCGTACGCGCGTTCGGACAACGGCGACGGTAGCAGCGGCACGACGAGCAGGTCGGCGGCGCGGAACACCTGCTCGGCGAGCTCGGTCAGCCCGGGCGGACAGTCGAGGATGATACGGTCGTAATCGCGCTCGAAGCTCTTGAGCATTTTCTTCAGGCTGCGCGCGCCGTCGGCGAGCGTCCGATCGAGGTGGCGAAGCGACTTGTCGGCCGGGAGCACGTCGAGGTGCGGGTAGGCACTCGGCTGGATCATCGCGTCGAGCTCGGCGTCGGCGGCGAACAGCTTGCGTTGCGACGTCCCCGGTTTGGCCGCGAGGCGGAGCGTGAAGGTCGCCGCGCCCTGCCCGTCGAGGTCCCACAGCAGCGTCCGTCGCGCCGATTGCGTCGCAGCGGCATACGCGAGATTGACCGCCGTCGCGGTCTTGCCGACCCCGCCCTTGATCGAGAAAACGGCAATGGTTTTCACGTGCGCGCCGCCCGGCAGCGGGCGCGCGACGTCACAGCGCGCGCGCCTCGGCGAGCGCGGTAGCGAGGCGGGTCCGGATCGCGCGGAGCGAGCTGGCGTCGTCGACACGGAGAAGGACCGCAGCCACGGGCGCGACCGGGGCCGCCGTCCCCTCGAGCAGCTTCTGCACCCCCTTGATCGTATAGCCGTCGCTGTGGAGCAGCCGGTTGATCCGGGTCAGCAACGCGATATCCTGCGGGCGATAATAGCGCCGGTTGCCGCCGCGCTTCATCGGTTCGATCTGCGGAAACCTCGTCTCCCAGAAGCGCAGAACATGCTGGGGCACGCCGATCAGGTCGGCGACGTCGCTGATCGTCCGGTAGGCGGGTTCGCCGACAGCCATCAGGTCCCCGCCATCAGTCGCCGGTGTCGGCGTCGCCCGCATCGGGGCCGGGGTCGACGCCGCCGTTGATCCGGGCGCGGAGCAGCTGGCTTGGGCGGAAGGTCAGGACGGTGCGCGGTTCGATCGGCACTTCCTGTCCGGTCTTCGGATTACGGCCGATGCGCTGACCCTTGTTGCGCAGCACGAAGCTGCCGAACGACGACACCTTGACGTTGCTGCCGCCGACGAGCGTCGCGCAGATATGGTCGAGCACCTGTTCGACGAGGTCGGACGATTCGCTCCGCGCGAGCCCGAGTTCGCGGTGGACTGCCTCGCACAGGTCGGCGCGAGTGATGCTGCCGGTCGTCGCCTTTGCGCGCGCTGCGCCGCGAATGCGGACGCTGGTTCCGCTCGCCGGACTCATCTCGATCATCCCCCTTGCCCCCTACCAACGGACTGCGGCTGCACCCCATGTAAAGCCGCCGCCCATCGCCTCCAATATCAGTAAATCACCGCGTTTAATCCGTCCATCGCGAACCGCGGCGTCGAGCGCGAGCGGCACCGACGCCGCCGACGTGTTGGCATGGCGGTCGACGGTGACGATGACGCGCTCGATCGGCAACCCGAGTTTCTTCGCCGTGCCCTCGAGAATGCGCAGATTCGCCTGGTGCGGCACGACCCACGCGACGTCGGCAGCGGCGAGCCCGGCGGCGGCGAGCGTCTCGGTCATCACCGCGGCGAGGTTGGTGACGGCGTGGCGGAACACCTCGCGCCCCTTCATCCGCAGCTTGCCGACGGTGCCGGTCGATCCCGGGCCGCCGTCGACGAACAGCAGGTCGTTGTAACGCCCGTCGGAATGGAGTTTCGACGCGAGGATGCCGCGATCGGCGCTCGTCCCAGAAGCGTCGTCGGCGCGGAGGACGACCGCCCCCGCCCCATCGCCGAACAGGACGCAGGTGCCGCGGTCGCTCCAGTCGAGCAGCCGCGAAAACGTCTCCGCCCCGATGACGAGCGCGGTGTTGGCGGCCCCTGTCACGAGCATCGCGTCGGCGACACTGAGCGCATACAGGAATCCCGAACACACCGCCGCGACGTCGAAGGCGACACCGTGGACCATGCCGAGCTTGTGCTGGATAACCGTCGCGCACGCCGGGAAGGTCTGGTCGGGGGTGGCGGTCGCGCCTACGATCTGGTCGACATCGTGGGTAGTCATCCCCGCCGCGTCGAGCGCGCGCCGCGCGGCGACGAGCCCGAGGTCGGAGGTCAGTTCGTCGTCGGCGGCGATGTGGCGCTCGCGGATGCCGGTCCGCTCGACGATCCACGCGTCGGTCGTGTCGACGGTCGCGGCGAGGTCGGCGTTGGTCAGGATGCGGTCGGGCAGATAGCTGCCGGTGCCGACGACGACCGAGCGGCGGATCATGCCTGAATACCTTCGTCATCCCCCCGGAATCGGGGGCCCCAAACCAACACTGTGAGGTGGGGGCCCCCCTTTGCGGGGTGTTGGGGTGGGGAAATATTTGGTTGGGGGCCCAACCGCCCCCCCCCGGGGGGGCCGGGGTCGGC
>JBBSFF010000092.1:0-7582 GCA_038238995.1 Sphingomonadales bacterium | reverse complement strand
CGTCATGACGACGATCGCGGCGTCGGCGGGAGCCTCCGCGACGCAGTCGGCGACCGCGTCGTCGGGCACGATGACGACGCCGTCGATCGCGGCAAGGTCGGGTCGGGTGTCGAACCACGCGAGGGCGAACGGCAGGTGCTCGGCGTGGCGCGCGACCGCCTGCCCGACGTGCCCGGCTCCGAACAGGTAAAGCGGCCGCCGGTACGCCCCGACGACCTCGACGAAGCTCGCCCCGACTGACGGGCGCTCGCCCCGTGCCGACAACCGCGTCGGCACGGCATCGACGATCCCGCGCTCGACCCGCGTGGCGGTCAGCGTCGTCGCAATCCCCCGCGCGCCGGTCGCCTCGGCAAGCCAGTCGAGCCCCGCCGGATCGACGTGCTCGATCAGCAGCCGCACCCGCCCACCGCAGCACTGGCCGAGGAGCGGCCCGAGCGGATAGTCCTGGATGCGCCAGCTTCCCGGTGGCCGGGCGAGCAGCGCGCGCGCCTGCTCGACCGCCGCGAATTCGAGCGCGCCGCCGCCGATCGTGCCGCGCACGTCGGCGCCGACCACCATCCGCGTCCCCGCGCCGCGCGGGGCCGACCCCTCGCTCGCCAGCACGGTGATCAGCGCGGCGGGCGCGCGGGCGTCGCGCAGCCAGTCGAGCCAGTCGCTCATGCGCCGCGATGCGCCGCGATCGCGCGCAGGATCGCCTCGGGCGTCGCCGGCGCGTCGAGCGGTGGCAGCGCGCGCTTGGCGGGATCGGTCGCCGCGACCGCGTGCGTCAGCGCCGAGAACACCGCGATCGCAAGCATGAACGGCGGCTCGCCGACCGCCTTCGAGCGGTTCACGGTGGGCTCGATATTGTCGCCATCCCACAGCGCGATCGTGAACCGTTTCGCGCGGTCGGACGCGGTCGGGACCTTGTACGTCGCCGGGCTGTGAGTCAGCAGGCGGCCGTCGTCGGCGAACACCAGTTCCTCGGTTGTCAGCCAGCCCTGCCCCTGGATGAAGCCGCCCTCGATCTGGCCGCGATCGATGCCGGGGTTGAGCGAGCGCCCGACGTCGTGGAGGATGTCGACCGCCAGCACCTTGTGCTCGCCGGTCAGCGTGTCGATCGCGACCTCGGCGACCGCGGCCCCATAGGCAAAGTAATAGAACGGCCGCCCGTGGTGCGCGGCGCGGTCGTAGTCGATGTCGGGGGTCGCGTAGAAGCCGGTCGCCGCGAGCGAAATCCGCCCGCGATGCGCCTTGCGGCAGAGCGCGGCGAAGGTCAGCCGCTGCGCCCCCGCGACGACGCCGTCGGGGGTGAAGCGCACCGCGTCGGCCGCGCAGCCGAACGTCCGCGCGGCGAAGGCGACAAGCCGGTCGCGGATCGTCGTCGCGGCGTTGAACGCCGCCATGCCGTTGAGGTCCGCTCCCGCCGACGCCGCCGTCGCCGAGGTGTTCGGCACCTTGTCGGTCCGCGTCGCGGTGATCCGCACGCTCGCCACCGGCACCGCGAAGACGTCGGCGACGATGCCGGCGACCTTGATGTACAGCCCCTGCCCCATCTCGGTGCCGCCGTGGTTGATCGCGATGCTGCCGTCGGCATAGACGAGCACGAGCGCGCCCGCCTGGTTGAGGTGCGTCGTGGTGAAGCTGATGCCGAACTTGACCGGCGTCAGCGCGATGCCCTTCCTGAGCACCGGGTTGGCCGCGTTGAACGCATCGACCGCCGCCGCCCGCGCGTCGTAATCGCTATCGCGCCGCAGCCGGGCGATCAGTTGCGGCGCGATATTGTCGGTGACCGTCATCCCGTACGGGGTCGTGTCGCGCCCCGGCCCGTAGAAATTGAGCACCCGGATATCGAGCGGATCGGCCCCGAGCGCGGCGGCGACGGCGTCGATCACCCGCTCGATCGCGAGCATCCCCTGCGGCCCGCCGAAGCCGCGAAACGCCGTCGCCGAGACGGTGTTGGTCTTCAATCGCTCCGAGACGATCTCGACGTCGGGGAGCCAGTAGCAATTGTCGGCGTGGAACATCGCCCGGTCGTTGATCGCCGGCGACAGGTCGACCGTCGCCCCGCACCGCGACGCGAGATTGAGCGCGAGGCCGAGGATGCGCCCGGCGGCGTCGAAGCCGACATCGTAGCGCACCCGGAAGTCGTGGCGCTTGCCGGTCATGATCATGTCGTCGTCGCGGTCGCAGCGGAGCTTCGCCGGGCGTCCGGTCAGGTCGGCGACGAGCGCGGCGGCGGCGGCGAATGGCGCGGCCTGGGTTTCCTTGCCGCCGAACGCCCCGCCCATCCGGCGGACTTCGACGGTGATGTCGGCTGAACGCCGTTCCAGCAGATTGGCGACGAGGTGCTGGATTTCGCTCGGATGCTGGGTCGAACTGAGGATGTGGATTTGCCCGTCCTCGCCCGGCGTCGCGACCGCGACCTGGCCTTCGAGGTAGAAATGGTCCTGTCCGCCCATGGCGAACCCGCCCGCGAGGCGGTGCGGGGCGGTGGCCAGCGCCGCGCCCGCGTCGCCGCGCGCCATTCGCTGCGTCGGCTCGATCAGCGACCCCGCCGCGCGGGCCGCGTCGATCTTGACCAGCGCGGGGAGCGGTTCATAGTCGATCCGCCCGAGCCGGGCCGCCGCGCGCGCGGCGCGCTGGCTCGTCGCGGCTACGAGGAACACCGCCTGCCCCATGCTGATGACGACGCCGTCGGCGAGCAGCCGGTCGTCGTCGGCGACTGGGCTGACGTCATTGCTGCCCGGAATGTCGGCGGCGGTGAACACCGCGACGACGCCCGGCGCGGCGCGGACGGCGGACAGGTCGATCGCCGTGAGCCTCGCGTGGGCGTGAGTGCTCTGGCCGAAGGCGAGGTGGAGGAGGTCGGCGGGCTCGGGGCCGTCGTCGACATAGCGCGCCGCGCCCGCGACGTGGAGCTGCGCGCTGTCGTGCGGAATCGACGGCTTGGCCGCGACCGGGCGCAGGGCGTCGCGGTCAGCCATCGGCCAGCTCGAGGACCGACACGGCATGCCCTTGCGCCTTGTGCCACAGGCGGCGGAGCAGGTTGGCGGCGGCTTCGTGGCGGTACGCCGACGACCCGCGCACGTCGGTCAGCGGAGTGAAATCGGTCCGCAGCGCCGCTGCCGCCGCGTCGATCGTCGCGGCTGTGAACGGGGCCCCCGTCAGCGCCGCCTCGCACGCCGCCGCGCGGCGCGGGGTCGCTGCCATCCCGCCGAACGCGACCCGCGCCGCGACGATCCGACCGCCTTGCACGGTCAGCCGGAACGCGCCGCACACCGCCGAGATATCGCTGTCGAAGCGGCGCGACAGCTTCGAGATATGGATCACGTCGTCGGCACCGGGACGCGGCACCCAGACGCTCTCGACGAATTCGCCCGGCCGCCGGTCCTGCTTGCCGTAGTCGAGGAAAAAGGCTTCGAGCGGCAGCGTCCGCCGCCCGGCGACGCTGCGCAGCGTCAGCTCGGCCCCGAGCGCGATCAGCGCCGGCGGGCCGTCGCCGATCGGCGAGCCGTTGGCGATGTTGCCGCCGACCGTCGCCGAATTGCGTACCTGCAGCCCGGCGAAGCGCCGCGTCAGCTCGCCGAGATCGGGGTGGAGGCGGGCGAACGCCGCGTGCGCGTCGGCCCAGCGGACGCCTGCGCCGATGCGGACCCCGGCGTCGTCTTCGTCGATCGTCCGCAACGCCGCGATGTCGCCGACGAAGACCAGGGTGTCGAGCGAGCGGAGCCCCTTCGTCACCCACAGCCCGACGTCGGTCGCCCCGGCGACGATCCGCGCGTCGGGATGCTCGGCGAGCAGTTCCGCGAGCGCGTCGGGGGTGCGCGGCGCGAACCAGCGGCGGTCGCCGAAGCTGCCGCCCGCGCTTTTGTCCGATAAGGCGAGCAGCCCCGCCAGCGTCGCGCCATCGTCGCGCGGGAGGCTCGGAACGGTCTCCGCCGCCGCGAGGATCGGGCCGTAGCCGGTGCAGCGGCACAGGTTGCCCGCGATCACGTCGGCGACGGCGAGGTCGTGGCCGCGCGCGCCGATGCCCCGCCCGTGGAGCGCCATGACGAACCCCGGTGTGCAGAAACCGCACTGCGAGCTGCCGTTCGCCGCCATGCACGCCTGCAGCGGGTTGAGCGCGCCGGCGGGCGCGAGGCTTTCGACCGTCATCAGCGCCTTGCCGTCGAGCATCGGCAGGAACAGGATGCACGCGTTGACCGCGCGCCAGTCGACGGCGGTGCGGGCGGCGTCGAGCTCGCCGACGAGCACGGTACACGCGCCGCAGTCGCCCTCGGCACACCCCTCCTTGGTCCCGGTGCGGCGCAGTTCGATACGCAGATGGTTGAGCAGCGTCGCCGTCGGGTCGACCGCGAGTTCGACGACCGCGCCGTCGAGCAGGAAGCGAACCACCTCAGCTGCCCCGGTAGGTCGAATAGGCGTACGGCGCGACGAGCAGCGGTACGTGATGGTGGCCGCTATCATCGATGCCGAAGTCGATCGTCACGACGTCGAGAAACGGCGGGTCGGCGAGAATGACGCCGCGCGCACGGAAATAATCGGCGACGGCGAAGGCGAGCCGGTACCGCCCCGGCGCGACCGGCGGCAGGACGCAGCGCCCGTCGGCGTTGGTCGCGCCCGAAAACAGCACCGCCCCATCCGCCGCCGCCAGCGTCAGCGACACCCCCGCGGCGGGACGCCCGCTGCGCGTGTCGAGGACATGGGTCGACAGCGACGTCATCGCGGGGTTCCTGCGGCGATCCAGCGCCCGAGCCGCACACGCTCGGCCTTGGTCATGCCGGTCGTATTGCCGAGCGGCATGATCTCGGCATCGACCGCGACGGTCCTGATGCGCGGTGCGAGCGCCCGGATATGCGCGTAGCTGTCGAGCACGACCCCGAGCGGCGGCTGGGCAAAGGCCGGGTTGGACGGGTGGGCCGCATGGCACGACGCGCAATGCGTCGCAATCAGCGGTTCGATCGTCGCAAAGGTCGGCGTTTCGCCGCCCGCGGCCACCACGGCGCGGCCCGACTTCTCGACCGAGACATAGGTCACGCTGGCCACCGCCAGCACCGCCGCCAGCGCGATCGCGGCTCCGGTCGGCGCGTCGCGGTGGCGCAGGATGAAGACATGCCGCACCGCGACGCCGGTCAGCCCGATCAGCGCCAGAACCAGCCACGGGCGATCGGCCCCGTAGGTCATCGGGTAATGCGGGCTGAGCATGATGAAGAGCACCGGCAAGGTCATGTAATTATTGTGCAGCGACCGCAGC
The DNA here is from genome assembly GCA_038238995.1 of Sphingomonadales bacterium. Classification (GTDB taxonomy): domain Bacteria; phylum Pseudomonadota; class Alphaproteobacteria; order Sphingomonadales; family Sphingomonadaceae; genus Polymorphobacter_B. Next base: position 2,346 of record JBBSFF010000092.1, on the reverse strand, counting down.
TTGGCCGCGCGGCCCAGCGCCGGATCGGGGGTGCGCCCGGCGATCAGCTCGGCGACGACCTTGCGCTGGTTGGGGATGATGACGAAGAACACGTTCGCCACCATCACCGTGCCGATCATCGCGCCGACGTGGAGATACGCGCCGCGCGCGGTGAACAGGCGGTCGAGCAGGGTCGCCGCCGCGAGCAGGAAGCCGAACCAGATCAGACCGAGCAGGCGATTGCTTGCCCTGAGCGGCGAGCGGCACAGCAGGTCGTAGACCAGCCAGCCGAGCGCGAGAAAGCCGAGCCCGATGCCGATCGCCCCCGGAACGCTCAATGCCAGCTTGGCCGGATCGATCAGGACGTTCGCGGCCCCGACGTAATAGACCAGCACCAGCAGCGAAAAGCCGCTGATCCACGTCCAGTATGCCTCCCATTTGAACCAGTGCAGGTCGTCGGGCATCCGCGACGGCGCAACCTGGTATTTCTGGTTGTGATAGAAGCCGCCGCCGTGAACCAGCCACGCCTCGCCCGACGCCGCGCCGGACGTCACCGGCTTCAAATGGTTGTCGAGCCAGACGAAGTAGAACGACGAGCCGATCCACGCGATCCCGGTGATCAGATGCAGCCACCGGATCGCGAGATTGAGCCATTCGCCGATGTCGATCATCGCCGGCTGCCCGGCGTCGTGTCGCGCGTCATCGCAGGTCCTCCAGGCGCAGGCGGACGATTTCGCCGATCTGTGCGATTGCGGTCGCGATCTCGGTTTCGCGGTCGTGGGCGAGGCGGCGCGCCATCGCGGCGATGATACCCGCCTTGTCGGTCAGCCGCACGCAGATGATGAACGGGAAGCCGAAGCGGTCGCTATCCGCGGCGTTGAGGTGGTGGACGCGGGCGTATTCCGCCGGGGTCATCCGGTCGAGCCCGGCGGACGCCTGCTCGGCGGCCGACGCGTCGGTCAGGGTCCGGTCGACTGCCGCCTTCCCCGCCAGCTCGGGGTGCGCGCGGATCAACGCGAGCCGCTCGTCGGCGCTCGCCGCGTCGACCACCGCCATCAGGTCGGCGTGGCGGTCGCCCGACGACGCGCGCGCCGCCGCCCGCGCCTCGACCCACGCGCTGTGTTCGAACAGCGCGGTCACGATGTGCCGCCTTCGAGGCTGACGTGCGCCGACACGATCTTCCACCCGTCGGCGAAGCGGACCCAGCTTTGCGACTGCCGCCCGCGCCGGTCGTTCCCGGCGCGGAAGAATTCGCAATCGGCGGTGGCGAAGACGTCGCCGTATGTTGTGATCGCGACCCTGCCGAGCGCGCGCTGCGGCGAGCCGCCGCGTCCCCGGCGGAACGCGCGGATCGCGTCGGCTCCGTACAGCACCTCCCCCACGCCGTAGCGGTTGGTCGTCGCGGCATCGTGGAACAGCGCGTCCATCGCGGCGATGTCGTCGGCCGTCAGCGCGGCCTCGTACGCGGCGAACGCGGCGGTGACGGCGGCGAGCGCGTGCGGCTCGTCGATGACGAGGTCGGGCGTCATGCCGGGTGGACCGTCAGCCAGTGCCGCGCGATGTCGATCCGCCGCGCGACCCACGCGTCGCCGGCGGCGAGGACGTGATCGACGAAGCGCGCGACCGCGCGGGCGCGGCCCGGCCGTCCGGCGATGCGGCCGTGCAGTCCCACCGACATCATCCGCCCGCCCTCCTCGCGCAGCTGGTCGAAGGTGTCGCGCAGGTAGCCGAAGAACTGCTCGCCGTCGGTGAAGCCGTTCAACGCGACGAACTTCATGTCGTTGGCGTCGAGCGTGTACGGCACGATCAGCTGGTCGCCGAAGCGCCGGTCGCGGTACGGCAGGTCGTCGGCATAGCTGTCGGCGTCGTAGACGAAGCCCCCCTCCTCGGCCACCAGCCGCGCGGTGTTCGGTGAGGTCCGCCCCTGGTACCAGCCGAGCGGGCGGCTGCCGGTGACGCGGGTGTGCACCGCGATCGCCTCGGCGATGTGCGCCGCCTCGACCGCCTCGGGCACCGTCTGATAGTCGATCCAGCGCAGCCCATGGCTCGCGATCTCCCAATCCGCCGCCAGCATCGCCGCGACGGCGTCGGGGTTTGCCGCGAGCGCCTGCGCGACGCCGAACACCGTCACCGGCACGTCGCGCGCGGTGAACAACCGGTGGAGCCGCCAAAACCCGGCGCGGCTGCCGTATTCGTACAGGCTTTCCATCGCCATCGCGCGCGCGGGATGGGTCCCCGCGCCGACCATCTCGGACAGGAACGCCTCCGAGCCGGCGTCGCCGTTGAGCACCGAATTCTCCGCGCCCTCCTCGTAGTTGATGACGAACTGCACCGCGATCCGCGCAGCCCCCGGCCAGCGCGGATCGG
>JBBSFF010000091.1:0-7630 GCA_038238995.1 Sphingomonadales bacterium | reverse complement strand
GGGTAAACGAATTTTGTCACGACAGCCGCCACCCCCGCCCCCGCGGGCACCACTCTCTTACCGGGGGTGTTGGGTCCCCGCTGGCGGGGGGATGACGGTGGGGGCGTGTCCGCAACCGCGCTGGTGGTCGACTGGTGCGCGAGCCTGACCGACGCGCGGCGGCTGTCACCGAACACCGTCCGCGCCTACGCAGCGAGCCTTCACCGCTTCGTCGCCTTCGCGCAGTCGCACCTCGGACGCCCGGTCGACGTCGGGGCGCTGTCGGGGTTCGCGCTCGCCGACTTCCGCGCCTTCCTCGCCGCGCGGCGGAGCGCGGGGCTCGGCAACGCGTCGATCGCGCGCGAGGTCGCCGCGCTCCGCACCTTTTATGCCTTCGCCGCCGCCGCCGGAGTCGACGCGAGCGGGCTGACCGGCCTCGCCAGCCCGCGACGCGCGATCCGCGTGCCGCGCCCGGTCGCCCCCGCCGACGCGCGAGCGCTGATCGCCGACATCGGCGACGCGGCCCGGCTGCCGTGGGTCGCGGCGCGCGATACCGCCGTCATCCTGCTGCTGTACGGTGCGGGATTGCGGATCGCCGAGGCGCTCGCGCTGACCGGCAACGCGCTCCCGCTCGGCGACACCCTCGTCGTCACCGGCAAGCGCGCGAAGACGCGGATCGTCCCGCTGCTCCCCGTCGTCCGCGAGGGGGTCGAGCGCTACGCCGCCCTCTGCCCGTGGCCTCGGTCGGCGGCCGCTCCGTTGTTCCGTGGCGTCCGCGGCGGGGCGCTCGCGCCCGAACTGATCCGCAAGGCGATGGCGGCGGCGCGCGCAGGACTCGGCCTGCCCGCGAGCGCTACCCCGCACGCGCTCCGCCACAGCTTTGCCACCCACCTGCTCGCGCGCGGGGCCGACCTCCGCTCGATTCAGGAACTCCTCGGCCACGCCAGCCTGTCGTCGACGCAGGTCTATACCGCCGTCGACGCCGCGCACCTGCTCGATGTCTATCGGAATTCACACCCGCGCGCGTGATTCAGCCGCGGTACAGCAACGACCGGCCAAGGATTGCGCGATGAAGTCCATTGCCCTCGCCCTCGCCGTTCTCGCCGCGACCCCGCTCGCTGCCGCGCCGCTGACGATCGACTCGGTCAAGGCGGCGCTCAAGGCGACGACGACGATGACCGCCGATTTCAGCCAGACCGCGGCGAACGGCACCGTCGCCACCGGCAAGCTGACGCTGTCGCGCCCGGGCAAGATCCGCTTTGCGTACGACAAGGCGCCGCTGCTCGTCGTCGCCGACGGCAAGCGGCTGAGCGTCGTCGACTATGAGGTCAACCAGGTGTCGCAATGGCCGATCCGCAGCACCCCGCTCGGCGTGCTGCTCGACGCCGACGCCGACCTCGCCCGGTACGCGAAGGTGGTCGGGCAGGAAGGCAACGGCCTGCTCGTCGAGGCGCGCGACGCGAAGCATCCCGAATACGGGGCGATCACGTTGAACTTCGCTGCCGATGCCGCCGCACCAGGTGGGCTGGCGCTGCTCGGCTGGACTGCGCTCGACGCGCAGAACAACCGGACCGATATCACGCTGCGCAGCGTCCGGTACAACGTCGCGGTTCCGGCGAGCGGCTTCGGCTTCCGCGATCCCCGCGCGAAAACCCTGCCCGGCAAGACTGGCTGAACGCCTTCCGCCCGGCTCGGCGCGGCATTCGGTCACCCCGTCGCCCGCTGTTCAGTTTCGTTCATGGGCGAGCAATGTTGCGGGCGCTACCACGCATATGCGGTCGCCGCCCGGTGTCTGGAATTTGCCCCCTGTTGTCCGGGCATTCGGGTCGATCGCTGCGTGACGAGCGCAGACGGGCCCCCGCTCCATGCCCCCGGAGCGGGGGCCTTATTCGTTTGGCGGCGCGCGCGCGCGTGCCTAGATGAGCGCGATGCCTAGCCTCTCGATCGCCACGTGGAACATCAATTCGGTGCGCTTCCGCCTCGACATCGTCGAGCGGTTTCTCGCCGCCCATGCCCCCGACGTCCTGTGCCTGCAGGAGACGAAGGTCGTCGACAACGACTTCCCGCACGCGTTTTTCGACCGGCTCGGCTACACCCACCGAGTCATTTGCGGGCAGAAGATGCACCACGGCGTCGCGACGCTGTCGAAGGTGCCGCTGGTCGAGGAGCGCCGGTTCGACTGGCAGGACAATGGCGAGGCGCGGCACGTCGGCGCACGGCTGCCGAACGGCTTGCTGATCGAAAACGTCTACGTTCCCGCCGGCGGCGACATTCCCGACCCCGCGCTCAACCCCAAGTTCGCGCAGAAGCTCGCCTTTGTCGACCGGATGACCGCGTGGTCGGAAGGGTTGCGCGACGACACGGTGATCGTCGGAGATTTCAACATCGCGCCGTTGGAATGCGACGTGTGGAGCCACAAGGCGCTGCTCGGTGTCGTTAGCCACACTCCGGTCGAGGTCGACCGGTTGAACGGCCTTGCCGCGGCGCACGACTGGGTCGACCTCGGGCGGCAATTCATTGCCGCGCCCGAACGACTGTTCACATGGTGGAGCTACCGAAACGCCGATCACACCGTCAACGACCGCGGGCGGCGGCTCGACCATATCTGGGCCTCTCCGGCAGTGGCGCGTGGCGCGACGAAATTCGAGGTCGTCGAGGACGCGCGGTTGTGGGGCAAGCCGTCGGACCATATCCCGCAGATCGCGACGTTCGCGCTGTGACTTCCCGCGGGCACCCTGCGGGCACGGCGAATGGCCCTGCCACCAGTGTCGCCCGCGCGGTCGACGAGCTGCGCCGCGGGCAGATCGTCCGCGTGACGAGCGAAGGCGGCGATCTCGACGTGCTGGCGGTCGAGCTCGCCGACGTCGACACGCTCGCCGCGCTCGAGGCGACGACGCGCGCCGCGCTGGTCCTGACCCACCGGCGCGCGGCGGTGCTCCATCTCGTCAACCAGCCGCACGCGGCGGGGCACGCGGTGGTCTGGGTCGAGCGGCCGCCGTGGCTCGACCTCGCGGCGTCGGTCGCGACCGCCGACCCGGGCGACGACCTGCGGCTGCCGTTCAAGGGGCCGTTCCGGACCGCCGACCCCGGACCGCTGGCCGCCGCCGCCGCCGCCGGGGTGCGGCTCGCCAAGCTCGGCGGCATCCTGCCGGCGGTGTTTGCGGTCCTCGCGGGAGCGGGCGCGCCGTTGACCGCCGCCGCCACCGATATCCTCGCCTATGCCCGCGCCGACCGGCTGCGGATCGTCACCCGCGCGCGGCTGCCGCTCGACGGCGCGCCCGATACCGAGGTCTTCGCGTTTCGCCCCGCCGAGGGGGGGCCCGAGCATCTCGCGCTGCTGATCGGCGCGGACGCGACGCGGGTGCCGGTGCTGACCCGGCTGCATTCGGCGTGCCTGACCGGCGACGTGCTCGGCAGCCTGAAATGCGACTGCGGCCCGCAGCTGCGCGCCGGGATCGCGGCGATCGCGGCGGCGGGCGGCGGCGTCCTGCTCTATCTCCAGCAGGAGGGGCGCGGGATCGGGTTGATCAACAAGCTGCGCGCCTACGCGCTGCAGGATCAGGGGTTCGATACCGTCGACGCCAACCTCCGCCTGGGCTTCGAGCCCGACGAGCGCGATTTCGCGGTCGCGGCGACGATGCTCCGCCTGCTCGGGGTCGGCGCGGTCCGGCTGTTGACCAACAACCCCGACAAGGTCGCGAGCCTCGCGGCGCACGGCATCGATGTCGTCGAACGGATCGCGCATTCGATGCCGCCGAACCCGCACAATGCCGACTATCTCGACACCAAGCGCGACCGCAGCGGACATTATCTGTGATCCTTCACGTCGACACCGCCGCGCTGACGCTGACCGCCGACGGCGTCTCGACCGTGTGCACGATCGGGCGATCGGGCGCGACGGCGGCGGCCACCAAGGTCGAGGGCGACGACTGCACCCCGCGCGGGCGCTGGGCGATCCGGTCGGCGCTGCTCCGCCCCGATCGCATCACCGCGCCGGTGACAACCCTGCCGTGGCGCTGGCTCGACCCCGCCGACGGCTGGTCCGACGACCCGCGCGACCCGGCGTACAACACCCGCGTCCGCCACCCGCACCCGTTCTCGGCCGAACATCTATGGCGCGACGACGGTCAGTACGACATCATCGTCGAGCTCGGCTACAACGACGCGCCTGCCGTCCCGGGCAAGGGCAGCGCGATCTTCCTCCATTGCATGATCGTCGGGCAACCGACCGCCGGGTGTGTCGCGATCGACCGCGAGGCGCTCGAGGCGCTGCTGCCGCACCTCGCCTCCAGCGACGCGATCGAAATCGCATGACGCCGCGCGCGCCCCGCCTCGTCTTCGCGCTCGTCGTCGTCGGCGTGCTCGTCGCTGCGTTGCTCCCGAACGCCGAGGCCCCTGATCTCGGCGACGGCGACAAGGTCAATCACATCGTCGCGTTCGTCACCTTGAGCATCGTTGCGGCGTGGGCATGGCCGCGCGCCGGGTTGTGGCGGATCGCGCTATGGCTGAGCGCGCTCGGCGGGTTGATCGAGCTGCTCCAGGCGATCCCGATGATCGCGCGCGACGCCGAATGGGCCGACTGGGTCGCCGATACCGCCGCGACTATGATCGCGCTGACGATGGTTGGCGTTCTGCGGCGGACGCTTCCCCGCTTGTAAATCCCGTCGCGAGCGCGCATCTAGGCAATGATATAAAGTTACCTTGGGAGGCGGCGGTGGCCGCAGAACGTCCGACACAATCATGGCTCGACTGGGCGGCGGTATCGGCGTCGGGGCTGTGCCTCGTCCATTGCCTCGCGTTGCCGCTGGTCATCGCCGCCTTGCCGACGCTCGGCGGCGCGGTCGCGGGCGGCACGACGCACTGGGTGCTGCTCGCGTTCGCGCTGCCGGTCAGCCTGTGGGTGCTGACGCGCGAGCCGTGGCCCGAGGGACGGACGCCGTTGCTGCTCGGCGCGGCGGGGCTCAGCCTGATGACGCTCGGCGTCGCACTGTACGAGGGACATTCCGCCGAAACGTGGCTGACCGTCGCCGGGGTGACCCTCGTCGCCGCCGCGCACGTCGTCCGCTGGCGGCGACGGCGCGCCGAGTAGCTACTTCGTCCGGCTGGCGATGATCGCGTCGAGCTTCGCCGGCCCGGTGCCGACGCGCTCGAGGTGCGGATACAGCAGGCCGCCGTTCCAATCGATCCGGACCGTGCGGAAACGATCGGCGGTCTTGACGATCAGTTCGACCGGGGCCCCGGTCTTCGCCGCCGTCACCGCGCGCTTCAATCCGTCGCCGTCGTAGCCGTCACCGTTGACCGCGACGATCGTCGTGCCGACCGTCAGCCCCGCCTTGAACGCCGGTCCGCCCCACATCACCGTCGTCAGGTCGGCGTCCTTGCCCACGCTAAGACCCAGCGAATAGTTGAGGTCGACCCGCTTCGCCGCCGCGTCGCCGCTCTTGGCGATGTCGCTCTGCTTGTCGGTGTAGACGAGCTTATAGCCGCCGCGGGTGATGCCATCAAGCGGCGCGCCGGGGCCGTGCGACGTCAGCCGGTCGCCGAGGAATTTCGCCCAGTCGTACGGTTCGGTCGCGTTGAGCGCCGCGACGACATCGTCGAGCGTGTAGCTGAGCTCGGTCCACGACCCGTCGTCGACCCCGAAGAAGCGGTGGGCGAAGTCGTCGAGCGAGCGCTTGCCCCCCGACCGTTCGCGGATCAGCGTATCGGCGTCGAGCCAGATCAGCAGGCCTTCGGTGTAATAATCCTCCGACCGTTGCCAGTTGCGCCACGGCTCGGGCGCGCGCGCGGCGGTGATCGGGTCGTTGGTCGTGTCGATCAACGGCTTCCACGTCCGCCCGATGACCGCGTCGTACGTCGCGGCGTCGGCGGCGAGGACGTCGAGCGTCTGCTGCGCGGTCCACAACCCCGAGCGACCGCCGAGGATCGTGCCGAAATACTGCGTGCCGCCCTCGTACACCCACAGCAGCGAGTTGCGCATCGGCACATTATAGTTCGGCGTCCACGAATCGGCTCCGCGCCGGAACTTGCCGTCCCAGCTGTGGCTGAATTCGTGCGGCAGCAGCCCGCGCGCACCGGGATTCTTGTCCCATTCGGTGAAGAACGCCGGGATCGAGCCGTTCTCGCTCGACCGGTGGTGTTCGAGGCCGATCCCGCCCTGCTTGTCGCTCAGCGCGAGGAGCAGGTCATAATGGTCGAAGTGCTTCGACCCGAACAGCGCGACGGCCTCCTTGACCAGCTTGATATGCGGCGCGATCTGCGCGTCGGTCGCGGCGAGCAGGTCGGGGCGGTCGGCGACGACGTCGAGCGTCACCGGACGCGACGAGGTGTCGAGCGGGATGACGCGCATGTAGCGCCCGGCGAAGATCGGCGAATCGACCAGCGTCTCGAACGGCACGGTGTTAAAGGTCGTCTCGCCCGCGGGTGCCCCCGCGACGGGGCGCAGCGCGCTCGCGACCTTCCACCCGTCCGGGAAGCGGACCGTCGCCGACACCGGGATTTGCCGGGTAAAATAGCCCGCCGGGTACAGCGTCGTCTGGTCGAATTCGAGGTTGAGCATGTTCGGCGTCATCACGACCCGGCCCTGCTTGCCGTCGGTCGGCGAGACGAACTGGAAGTCGAGCTCGATCGCCTTTGCCCCCGCCGGGACGTCGACGTGAAAGGCGTAGACGTTAACCGGATCGCGCGTCCATTCGAGCCGCGTCGCCCCGGCGTGGATGATCAGCCCCGCGAGCTTGTCGACCGGCCCGCGCGGCGAATGCTTGCCGGGCAGCCATTCGGGGTACAGCAACGTCATCGGCCCCGGGCCGGCGACGGGGACGACCTCGTGGACCGTCAGGATGCGGCGGTCGAGATCGGTCGCGTCGACATGGACGGTGATCGTCCCCGGATACGGCGTGTCGACCGGGGCGATCGTCGCCGGCGGCATCGGCAGCGGCTGCGGTTGCGGCGACTGGGCGAACGCGGGGGTGGCGAGCAGGGTAGCGAGGGAAAGGCGCAAGATCATCGACATACGGGCTTTCGACTGGAGCGGCAGGGCGAAGAACGAAGCGTCAGGATGATCGTGTTGCGCGGTGCCCGACGGCGCGGACGCTACACCGACTCGCGCCCCCCGAACAAGGCACTGCCGACGCGGACGCACGTCGCCCCGAGCATCACCGCGGTCTCGAAATCCGCCGACATGCCCATGCTCAGCCCCGCAACGCCGTGGTCGCGCGCGAGCCTGGCAAGAAGCGCGAAGAACGGCGCGGCGTCGATGCCGTCGGGCGGGACCGCCATCAGCCCGGCGACCGGCAGCCCGGCGCTGCGGGCAAGGTCGAGCAGCGCCGCCAACTCGCCGAGCGCGACGCCGCCCTTCTGCGCCTCGTCGCCGATATCGACCTGGACGAAGCAGTCGGGCCGCCGTCCGGTCGCGGTCATCGCCGCGGCGAGCGCGGCGACGAGCGACGGCCGGTCGATGCTGTGGATCACGTCGAACAGCTCGACCGCGCCACGCGCCTTGTTCGACTGGAGCTGGCCGACGAGGTGGAGCCGGACGCCGGGGTACGCCAAGCACAGGGCCGGCCACTTCGCCGCCGCCTCCCGAACGCGATTTTCGCCGAACGACCGCTGACCGGCGGCAAGCAAGGGTTCGATCGTCGCGGCGTCGTGG
>JBBSFF010000090.1:0-7630 GCA_038238995.1 Sphingomonadales bacterium | reverse complement strand
GATACGGCATCTTGTTGGCCGCAGCCGGTAAGTAGGCAGCCCATGGCCCATATGCTTAAAACGGAAATACGCATCCTATCGTCCCCTCGACCTGCGACCTCGCATTCGCAGTTTAGCGATGTTGGGCGGTGTACCAATGACCTCTTTCCACCAAAAGTAGACGTGATCGGTTCGCGCCGAACACTCGAGCCGAAATCAGTAATCGCGCCCCTTATAGGCAATTTCCCGCTCCGCCCCCGCCGCGTCGCCAATGAACGTCGCCCAGACGCCGCCGGGTCGCCAGACCGAGTCCATCATCGCCGCCGCCGCCGCCGTATCGCCCGCTTCGCGCGCCCAGCGGAGGACGAACGCGGTCACCCGCGCGTTGACGATGCAATGGACGTGGACCGGGGCGTCGCCGGTCGTCGCCATCGCCGCGCGGAACGCGGCGAAGTCGGCATCGGTCGGGTTGTCGAACGCGACCGGGATGTGCGTGTACGTCATGCCGAGCGCGGCGACGCTTGCTGCCTCGTCGGGCAGCGCCCGTTCGTGGGTATGGAGCGCGAGGTTGATGACGTGGGCGACGCCGAGGTCGGCGATCGCCGTGAGCGCCGCCGCGGACGGCTGCCCCGACGTCGTGATCCGCTCGTCGAACCGCCGCCAGTTGAGCACTTGCGGATCGCTCATGCGACGAACTCGCGTCCCAGCGCCTCGGCGACGGCGGCGTGGCGAATTTTGCCCGCCATGACGTTCAACCCCGCCGCGAGGTGTGGGTCGGCGGCCATCGCGCCCTCGGCCCCCATGGTGGCCAACCGCAGCGCGAACGGCAGCGTCGCGTTGTTGAGCGCGAAGGTCGACGTTCGCGCGACCGCGCCGGGCATGTTGGCGACGCAGTAATGGATGATCCCGTCGATCGTGTAGACCGGGTCCTGATGCGTCGTCGCGTGGCTCGTCTCGAAGCAGCCGCCCTGGTCGATCGCGATGTCGACGAGCACCGACCCGCGCTTCATCAGCTTGAGCATATCGCGGGTAACGAGCTTTGGGGCGGCGGCCCCGGGGATCAGGACGGCGCCGATCACGACGTGCGCGCTCGCCACCGCCGCCTCGATCGCCGCCTTCGAACTGAACACCGTTTTGACCCGCCCCTCGAACATGTCGTCGATCTCGGCGAGGCGCGCGGTCGAGATGTCGTAGATCGTGACGTCGGCGCGCAGGCCGACCGCCATCTGCGCGGCGTTGATGCCGCTGACCCCGCCGCCGAGGATCGCGACGCGCCCGGGGGCGACGCCGGGGACGCCGCCGAGCAGGATGCCGCGCCCGCCCTGCTCCTTCTCGAGGTAATGCGCGCCGACCTGGACCGACATCCGCCCGGCGACCTCCGACATCGGGCGCAGCAGCGGCAGTCCGCCGTGGCGGTCGGTGACGGTCTCGTACGCGATGCACGTCGCGCCGCTTGCGATCAGCGCATTCGCCTGGTCGGGGTCGGGGGCGAGGTGGAGGTAGGTGAACAGGACCTGCCCCGCGCGCAGCATCGCGCATTCGGCCAGCTGCGGCTCCTTGACCTTGACGATCATGTCGGCGGCGGCGAACACCTCCGCAGCGGTCGCGACGACTTGTGCCCCGGCCGCGACATAGTCGGCGTCGGTGAAGTCGATCCCGGACCCGGCACCGGTTTCGACCGTTACCCAATTGCCGCGGGCGGTCAGTTCGGCGACCGACGGCGGCGTCAGGCCGACGCGGTATTCGTGAATCTTGATCTCCTTGGGGACGCCAACGTGCATCGTCGATCCTTCGCATATGGTGGCGCGGGGTATAACGCGGACGGGTGCTCGCCGCCACATTGCGGCGCACAATCGGGCGTGGTAACGCCCGCGCCTCGACAACGCTTGGGCCCCGTCACGTGAAATCATTTCGATGAGCGTGCCCGCCGCCGGAGCGCCCACGGTCGATGCCAATGCCGCCACCGCATTGGCGGGAGCACCGGCGGCGGCAGACGCGCACGGCACTGACAGCTTTACCAAACTCGCCATCGGCGCGGTCGGAGTCGTGTTCGGCGATATCGGCACCAGCCCGCTGTATGCGATGAAGCTCGTGTTCGTCGGCGAACATAAATTGGTGATCGACCATCTCCACGTCTTCGGCGTCGTCTCGCTGATCTTCTGGACGATGATCATGGTGGTGACGGTCAAATACGTCTTCATCGTCATGCGCGCGGACAACCGCGGCGAAGGCGGATCGATGGCGTTGCTGGCGCTAATCTCGCGCCTGTCGCCGGGCGCGGGGCGGTCGCGATATCTCGTTCTCCTCGGTGTAATGGCGACGGCGTTGTTCTTCGGCGACGCGATCATCACCCCGGCGATCTCGGTCCTGTCGGCGATCGAAGGATTGACCATCGTCGAACCGGAAGCAAAGCGTCTCGTCCTGCCGATCGCGATCGTCATTCTGATCGGACTGTTCGTCTTTCAGTCGCGCGGCACGGCGAAGGTCGGTGCGTTGTTCGGCCCGGTGATGCTGTTCTACTTCGCGGTAATCGCCGTTCTCGGCATCATTCAGCTCGTCGCGCATCCGGCGATCCTGCTCGGGCTGTCGCCGCATTGGGCGGTGTTGTTTTTCGCCTCCGACCCGCTGCTCGCTTTTCTCGCGCTCGGCTCGGTCGTGCTCGCAGTGACCGGAGCGGAAGCGTTGTACGCCGATATGGGCCATTTCGGGCGCCGTCCGATCTCGGCGGCGTGGCTGTATCTCGTGCTACCGGCGCTGATGCTTGGCTATCTCGGCCAGGGTGCGATGATGCTCAACGATCCCGCCACGGCGCAGAACCCCTTCTACCTGATGGCTCCCGATGTCCTGCGCCTGCCGCTCGTCATCCTCGCGACGATGGCGACGATCATCGCCAGCCAGGCGGTCATTTCGGGCGCCTTTTCGGTCGCGCAACAGTCGGTCCAGCTCGGCTTTCTGCCGCGGATGAAGATCGTCCACACCAGCGCGCGGTCGGCGGGGCAGATCTATATTCCGATGATCAACTGGACGCTGCTGATCCTCGTCATCCTGCTGTGCCTCGGCTTCCGCAATTCGGACAACCTCGCGGCGGCGTACGGCATCGCGGTGACGGGGACGATGACGATCACGACGATGATGATGGCGGTCCTCGTCCTCGACATCTGGAAATGGCCGCGGTGGTGGGCAGTGCCGCTGCTTGGCGTGCTGTTCGTTATCGACGGGGCGTATTTCGCATCGAACCTGACGAAGATTCCCGACGGCGGGTGGTTCCCGCTGCTCGTCGGCGCGATCACCTTCACCCTGCTGACGACATGGGCGCGCGGGCGTCACCTGATGATGCTCCGCCTGCGCGAGAGCGCGATGCCGATCGAGGTGTTCATCAAATCGGCGGCGACCGCGGCGACGCGGGTGCAGGGGACGGCGGTGTTCATGACGTCGTCGCCCGAAGGCGTGCCGCACGCGCTGCTCCACAACTTGAAGCACAACAAGGTTCTCCACGACCGCGTCTTGATCCTGACGGTGGTGATTGACGAAGTGCCGTTCGTCGACGACGAGGACCGGATGGAGGTGCGCCCGCTCGGTTCGAACTTCTACCGGATGATTATGCGCTACGGCTTCATGCAGGAGATCAACATCCCTGCGACGCTCAAGATCGTCGAGAATTGCGGGCCGAAGATCAAGATGATGGATACGAGTTTCTTCCTGGCGCGCCAGACATTGCTCGCGAGCGACCGCCCCGGCATGGCGATCTGGCGCGAAAAGGTGTTCGCGTGGATGCTGAGCAATTCGGAAAGCGCGATGGAGTTCTTCAAGCTGCCGACCAATCGGGTCGTCGAGCTGGGGTCGCAGGTCGAAATTTAACCCGCGATCTCGGTCTCCAACGCCGCGAACAGTTCGGGGATCGCGGTCAGGAAAGGGCGCTCGGCGGCGAGGACCGCGTGGAACGCGCGGCGTTTTAACGTGGCGATCGTCGCGGTATCGAGTATCCCGTCGACCGTCGATACGACGATGTCGATCAGCCGGTCGGCGGCGTGGAGGCGGCCCCAGAGATAATCGTTCTCGCGGTACGCCCGGCTGAAGAAGGCGCCGAACGAGTTGAACTGCGTCCCCTTAAGCGTCGCCATATAGCCGCCGCTGCGGATCGCGGTCGCGTCCTCGGGCGCGATCCGATCGACTTTGATTTCGTCGAACTCGTCGAGCCCGTCGCCCTGGAGCAGCGGCAACATCGCGATGTCGTAGAACGGAAAGCCGAGATAGGCGCGGAGCAGTGCGCGGCGAACGTCCTTGGTCAATTCCATCGCGAACAACTCGACGAGCCGCGCGTCGGTCGCGGTGTCGAGCGCCTTGAGGTCGAGCGCCGCCTCGAACGCCGCGAGCGCCGCTGCCGGTTCGCCTGTAACGCTCGCACGGACGGCATCGCCGTAGAAGGCGTCGCGCCGCCGGTCGAGATACGGGGCGAGCAGCGTATACAGCGACGCCTTGAGTGCCTCGACCGCGCGTCGGTCGGCGGGGTCGATCTGCGCCACCGCGAGCCGGTTCAGCCGCCGCAGCAGGAAGCGAAGCCGCCGAATGCGAAAATCGAGGTCGAAGCGGCGGAGGAAGCCGACATACGCCGACCCCGCCCCGTCACGCCCGGCGGCATCGCCGACGACGAGGCCTTGCGCGGCGATGTAGGCGGCGATCCCGGGCCCTGACCCGCCGAGCGCGGCGATCCGCGCGACGAGCCCGTCGACGACCTGCCCGAACTTCAACTGGCCGTACGCCGAATAGGCGAACCCCGCGCGTTGCGCCGCGATCGTCTGCGTCCGCGACCGCCAGTCCGACAGTCGCGCCGCCGATAGCGGCAGGAAGAAGAAGCGCGCGCCGATTGCATCCTCGATCGCCGCGTCGACGTGCCCGGCCATGCCATCGACCACCTGCCGCAGCCGCCGGACGCGGACTGACAGCGCGGCGATCGCCTCGAGATTGTCGCGGATCGGCTGTTCGCGCGGAATGTCGGCGAGCGCGCGCAGGATCGTCGTGAAGAAGCCCGGCGGTCCGTCGGTCGGCATGCCGCCGTGCATCCCCGGCTTGGGGTCGATGTAGACGAAGCGGCGATCGACCTCGCGGTGCGCCGGGCGGTGGCGCAGCGCCTCGATCGCCGGGCCGAACGGGCGGTTGTTGAGGACGCTGCCGTCGATCAGCGATGCCTGCTCGTACACCTGGCCGAGCGCGGCGCGGCGCGGGAAGATGCGCGTCAGAAACGCCGTGCGGCCCGGCCAGCTGCGGCCTTGCGCCGCCACCACGGCATCGATCTCGCCGACTTGCGCGGGTGGAAAGGCACCCGGGAACGACGCGGTCGCGCGCGCGGCGAAGGCGAGTTCGGCGGGGTCGCCGATCGTCCGCGCGGTCCCGCCTTCGCCGCTGCTGTGGAAGCCGATGACGAGCCGGTGTTCGGTTTCGACGATCGACGGCGGCGAATGCAGCGCCAGCGCCTCGGGGCGCCCGTGAAAATCGGTGACGGTGACGAACAGGTCGAGCGGCAGGCCGGGCGGGATCAGCGGCGCGGCGGGCGGGTGCGCCGCCATCGCCGTGAGCGCGTCGTACAACATCGCGGTGAAGCCGACGCCCGAGAACGGCGGGCTGAACCAGCGCGAGCGCATGAAGCGCGACAGCTTGGCGCGCACCTCGACCCGCGCCTTGGGGTCGACGACGTCGTCCGCCATCCCGTACCCCTTCGACCGCGCGTACCAGACGAGCGGCGTCGCCCACCATTTGCTCCACCGCCCCGCTGCCGCCGCCTGCGCATCGAGCAATTTGTCGACATCGGCCCCGGCGAGCCAAAGGTCGCGCAGCGGCTCCATGTCGTGCCCGCCGGCGATCGCGTGCGCGAGCAGGATGCCGTTGATCCCCCCCGCCGACGCGCCCGCGACGATGTCGACGAGCACGCGGAGGTCGAGGTGCGGGGCAATCGCGTCGAGCAGCGCGGCGTAGACGATCTCGGTATCCCCCACGGGCGCCTCGCCGCGGTTGCGCGCCGCCGACGCGCGGAGCAGCTTCCACGCCTCCTTGGTGATCCCGTGCATGTAGATTGCGAGGCTGACCCCGCCGTAGCAGATGAGCGCGAGCCGCAATTCCTTCTCGCGCATCGATCTGCTCCCCGTCCCGTTCCACGCTATCATTCGGCGGCCCGTGCGAATAGTTTCACGGCCAGGGGGCCGCATGACCGAAAAGACCCACGACCAGTTCCAGCTCGAACGCCTCGCCTTCTTCAGCGACGCGGTGTTCGCGATCGCCATCACGCTGCTCGTCATCGAGGTCCGCCTACCCGCGACGACGCCCGAGACCGAGCAGGATCTCGCGCAGGGGCTCGCCAGTCTCATCCCGCAATATGTCGGGTTCTTCGTCAGCTTCTTCGTCATCGGCCGCTTCTGGATCGGGCATCACCGCGTCTTCGGGCGGCTTAAACGCGTCGACGACACGCTGGTCTGGCGCAACCTGCTGTTCCTGATGACGATCGCCTTCATGCCGTTCCCGACCGCGCTCGTCAGCCACTACGTCAGCACGCGCGTCGGGGTGGGGGTCTATGCCGCGTGGCTGACCCTCGCCGGCGTCTTCAACCTCGCGATCGAGCGCCACGCGATGAAGGGGCCGCTCGCCGCGCCGGGAGGGCTCGACGACCTGCGTCACTGGGCGCGCGGCGGCTGGGCACCGATCGTCGTCGGCATCTTCGCGTTCGGCTTCGCGATGGTTTCGCCGCACCTCGCGCTGATCCCGCTGCTCGGCAGCCCGATCATTACCAGGTTCTTCAGCCGCTGGCGCAGGCCCTTGCCGGCGCGCTGATCCGCGCTTACGTTCCTGATTCGTTCTCCGGAGACCCTATGGCCCGCGCCGCCATCCGCTACGTCTGCCAGTCGTGCGGCGCGGTGTCGCCGCGCTGGGCCGGGCAGTGCGGCGACTGCAACGAGTGGAACACGATCCAGCAGGAGGCCGCCCCGGTCGTCACCGCGTTCTCGGCGAAGCACAGTTTGAGCAGCGGCGGGCGCGGCATCGGCCTGACGGGCCTCGACGATGACGTCGCGATTCCGCCGCGAACCTCGACCGGAATCGCCGAGCTCGATCGTGCGCTCGGCGGCGGGCTGGTCGCGGGGTCGGCGGTGTTGATCGGCGGCGACCCCGGCATCGGCAAATCGACGTTGCTGCTGCAGGCGGCCGGCCGGATGGCGCTCGACGGCACCCGCGTCGCGTATGTCTCGGGCGAGGAAGCCGCCGACCAGGTTCGATTGCGGGCGCGGCGGCTCGGGTTGGCGAAGGCCCCGGTCGCGCTCGCCGCCGCCACGTCGGTTCGCGATATCCTGACGACGCTCGGGCAGGGGACGACCCCGGTTCTCGTCGTGATCGATTCGATCCAGACGATGCACAGCGACACGTTGGAGGGTGCCCCCGGCACGGTCAGCCAGGTCCGCGCCGCCGCGCACGAACTGATCCGCTACGCCAAGACGAGCGGGGCGGCGCTGGTCCTCGTCGGCCACGTCACCAAGGACGGGCAGATCGCCGGCCCGCGGGTCCTCGAACACATGGTCGACACCGTGCTGTATTTCGAGGGCGAGCGCAGCCACCAGTACCGCATCCTGCGCGCGGTCAAGAACCGCTTCGGCGGCACCGACGAGATCGG